>NZ_JBDGQQ010000081.1:0-9454 GCF_042218895.1 Salinibacter sp.
CCGAACTGGTACGCTCGCTGCCGCAGGAGGAAGAGAAAGAACGGCACGCCGCAGAGGGCGGTCAGAATCCCAACGGGGAGCTCCTGGCCGGGCAGGAGGGTGCGCGCGGCGAGGTCGGCCCAGCAGAGGAAGATGGCGCCGCCGACGAAGCTGAGGGGCACTAGGCGCCGGTGCGGCACGCCCACCAGCAGGCGCACGGCGTGCGGCACGATGAGGCCCACGAACCCGATCGCCCCCGACACGGCCACCAGCGATCCCGTCACTAGGGTGGCCAGCACGATGAGGCCCCGCTTGAGCGCTTCGACGGGCATCCCCAGGCTCTGGGCCGGCTCCTCCCCCACCAGCATCGCGTCGAGCGGGCGGGCCAGCACCAGCATCGCCCCCAGGCCGACCGCCGTAGTGAGGGCGGGAATCGGCAAAATGCCCCAACGCGCCCCACTCAACGAGCCCAGGAGCCAGAAGAGGACTGCCCGGAGTTTGTCGGGCTCCGGCGACGAGAAGGTGACGAACGAGGTCACGGACGCCATGAGCGCCGACATGGCAACGCCCGCCAGCAGGAGGCGCGTCACCGATACGCGAGTCCCGGTTCGGGCCACAAGGTAGACGATGCTGATCGAGAGCAGCCCCCCTGCGAAGGCGGCGACCGGCATCGTCAAGGTTTTGCTGATGAGCGGAGGCAAGAAGCCGAGGTAAAACAACGAGGCCCCGGCCGATGCGCCGCTGGAGATGCCCAAAATGTAGGGCTCCGCGAGGGGATTGCGCACGAGCGTCTGCATCGCCACGCCGATGATGGAGAGTCCTCCCCCCACGATGCAGGCCAGCAGGGCTCGGGGGAGGCGCAGGCGCCACACGATGCGGTCGAGCGTTGGGCCGGGATGAGGGACGATCCCCAACAGATGGTGGGCGAGCACTCGGTATGCGTCGGTCCAGGTTGTCGTCGCGCTTCCCGCCGCTACGGCCGTCCCGACCGTAACGACCAGGAACACGGCCAGGCCCAGCCCAGCGAGCCACGGTCGCTTCATGAGCCCGATTTTGCTGGCGAGGGGGAGGAGGACGGGGCGGGAACCAGCGTGGGATGCAGCAGGTGAGCCAGTCGGCGTGCCCCCTCGACGACTCGGGGGGCGGGGCGACCGATGAGAGCCGTCGGGAGACTGTAGACGCGGTCGTTCTGGAGGGCCGGCACGATGTCCCACGTCGGATGTAACTTAAGCAGGCGGGACGAATCGTAGTCGCTTCCCCACAACCCCAGGATGACGTCCGGCTTTTCGGTGAGGACGTACTCGTCGCTGAGCGTTGGGGCCTGATTATCGATGTCGGAGGTAACGCTCCGCCCCCCAGCCAACGCGACGAGGGTGTGTACGTAACTGCCTTTGCCAAAACTGTAGAGCGTCGCGTCGCCGACGAGCACGAGTACTCGGGGCCGCTGATCGGAGGGGATCGACTCCGTCCGTGCCCGGAGCGCCTCGATGTTCTGCCGGAGTGCTGCGGCACTGTCTGCCGCGGCGGCCTCTGTGCCCAACAGGCGGCCCATGGTGCGAATGCCCTCCACGATGTCCCCAACAGTATCGAACGAGAAAAAGTAGATGGGGACGTCGAGGGCCTCGAAGGTGCCCGTGTCGTTCGGTGCGTTGATCTGATCAGTCGCCAGCACGAGGTCGGGCTTCTTGGCCACGATGGCTTCAAAGTCGACCGGCAGTGCACTCACGTGGGGAAGCGTATCCACAGGAGGCGGGTAGTCGCAGGACGACGTAACTGCAACCAGCGACGCCCCCGCGCCGGCGGCGTAGGCGAGCTCTGTGAGGTTCGGTGCCAGCGACACCACCCGCTCTACCGGGCGATCAACAGACACTTCCCGGTCGAGGTCATCGACGACCGTGTTGCCCGCATCGCCCGATGAGGAGGGCCCGCACCCGGCACCCACCAGGACGGCGAGCAACGGCAAAAGAAGTCGGTGAACCATCAGGGCAAGCAGAGAACTGGAACTGTCCAGGAAAGCAACCGAGACTCTCATACTGCGTGGTGCGGAAGGTGTTGAAAGGACAGTGGCCGCTTGTGAAAACGAAACGGGTCCGCAACAGAAGGGACGTCTCAGACACACGCATGCTGCCGGTGGCCCCTGAACAGGAGCTTTGTGAATAAGGATCAAGGAAGAACAGGCATCGCGCGACCGTAAATTTGGGTTAAACGTACTGCACTGCTATAATAAGTTACAAGTTGTAACGACTGAAGGGCAGCCCCAAAGATAGAGCCGCACCGCAACCATGAGCAAGCAGATTTTTGTCGTCGACGACGAGCCGAAGATCGGCAACCTCTTCAAAAATGTCCTCGAGCGGGACGGCTACGATGTTGAGGCGTTCGTCAATCCCCTCTCGCTCGTCGAAAAAATTGAGGAGGGGACGGAGGAGCCTGACGTCGTCGTGGCGGACATGATTATGCCCGACATGGACGGGGTGGAGCTCATGGAGGAGCTCCGCGAACAAGAGGTCGATGTCCCCTTCATCATCATGACGGCCCACTCTTCGGTCCAGACGGCGGTGGAGGCCATGCGGCAGGGGGCCTTCCACTACCTAGAGAAGCCCGTGAACCTGGAAGAGATGCGGGCCCTCCTGGAAAAGGCCATCGAGCTGTATGGGGCACAGCAGGAACTCCAGCAGATCAAGACCGAGCAACAGAAGAAGTACCCGATCGAGGGCATCCTGGGCGAAAGTGACCCCATCGTAGAAGTGCGCGAGACCCTCGAGACGCTCTGCGGTGCCTCGAGCACGACCGTTCTGTTCACGGGGGAAACGGGCACAGGAAAAAATCTTGCGGCGAAGACGCTGCACTACAATTCTCCTCGGGCCGAGGAGTCCTTCACCGACATCGACTGTGCCTCATTGCCCGACAACCTGCTCGAGGCCGAGCTCTTCGGCTACGAGGAGGGGGCCTTCACCGATGCCCGCGACTCGAAAGAAGGGCTCATCGAGGTGGCAGATGGGGGCACCTTGTTTCTCGATGAGATCGACTCGATGAGTCTGGCCTTGCAGGCCAAGCTACTCTCGTTTCTCGAGAGCCGCGAGTTTCGACGTCTCGGGGGGGTCGAGGACAAAACAGCCAATGTCCGGGTCCTTTGCGCCACCAACTCGGATCTAGAGGAGAGCGTGCAAGAAGGCAGTTTTCGGAAGGATCTGTTCTTTCGCATCAACGTCGTTAACGTGGAGCTCCCCCCACTTCGTCGGATGGGAGACGACGTGATCCTGATCGCGAATCATCTGGTGAAGGACTTCAATCGTGAGTTTGGAAGCGAGGTGAAGGGGTTCACCGACGCCGCGAAGCAAAAATTGCTCGATCACTCGTGGCCCGGCAACGTGCGGGAGCTTCGCAACGTGATCGAGCGAGCGATGATCTTTGCGAACGGGGACCGAATCAGCACGGAGGATCTCACTCTGGCTCCCCCGAGCCGGCTCAGCGACGGGAAACGAACTAGCGATGGGTTCCGATTTCCGCTCGGCAACACGCTCGAGGAAGTAGAAAAGGCCTACATCCGAGACACGCTGGAGGCGCGCGCGGACGACAGCTACGCCGACATCGCCGACGACCTCGGCATCTCGAAGAAAACGCTCTGGGACAAGCGCAAGCGGTATAATCTCGACGAAGTCGTAGATCGGTAGGCCTGCGGTTCGGGGAGGGGAATCCTGTGGCACGTGGGCGGCCCGGGAGCCTGTCTCTGGTGCCGAAGGAAAGAAGTGGAAGAGCCCTGCTCCGTGAACCAAACCCCTCCGTGTCCGATTACAGTCTTACCGCAACGCCCTCGGGGGACACGGGGGCAGTGTTGGGAACGCTGAAACGGTCCAGCCCTACGGCGTCCCCTCAGTGCGCAAGTTCTCGGCATCGCTGGGGGCGGACTCCCGTCTCCACGACTTTCGCAACACGGTCCCTTCCGGACACACGTTAATCCTCTCAGGCTTATGCAAGTGCTCGACGGTTCGGAGGAGTACCGCCCCCCGCAGGTCCCCAGTGTCGACGAGGTAGCCGCGAAAGAGCGCGCCTCACGGCTGGCCACGCGCAGCATCAAGACGGACGCCAAGGTGGAGGGCCTCAAGATGCTCATCCGGATGCTGGACCTGACCACCCTGGAGGGGGCCGACACGCCGGGCAAGGTCCGGTCGCTGTGCCAGAAGGCCCGGACGCCCGATCCGGATCGCGACTATCCTTCGGTGGGGGCCGTCTGCGTCTATCCGCCGATGGTTTCGGTGGCGCGTGAGCAGCTCGCCGGTACGGACGTCAAGGTCGCTTCGGTAGCCAGCTACTTTCCCAGCGCCCAGGCGGCCCTCGACGAGCGTGTCGAGGAGGTGCAACGGGTCCGCAAGGCTGGGGCCGACGAGATCGACGTGGTCATGAACCGGAATGCGTTTCTGTCGGGCGAGTACGCGCAGGTTCACCGGGAGCTCAGCAGGCTGGCAGACGCCTCAGGGGAGGCACACCTAAAAGTCATCCTAGAGACTGGAGAGCTGGAAACCTATGATCGGGTCCGCCTCGCGAGTCAGATCGCCATCGACGCCGGGGCCGACTTTATCAAAACCTCCACGGGGAAGGTGAAACCGACGGCCACTATGCCAGTGACCCTGGTCATGCTGGAAGCGATTCGCGACCATCATCTTAAGACGGGGCAAAAGGTAGGCATGAAGCCGGCCGGGGGGATTCGAAAGGCAAAGCCGGCGCTCCGGTACCTGGTAATGGTAAAGGAAACCCTCGGCGACGAGTGGCTGACGCCCGCTCTCTTCCGCATCGGGGCCTCTTCGCTCCTCAACGACCTGCTGCTCCAGCTGGAGAAGGAGCGGCACGGACGGTACTACTCAAAGCGATATTTGTCTTTGGGATGAACGTTCTGCGGGGGCACAAGATCTGTGCGCTGAGTCCTACTGCGGATCTCGTGCTGCGTACTCGTACGTAGGCCAGCGATACGAACTACGCAATACGAAATACCGCCCTTCTCACAGAGGTGCTCACGCGAAAGCTCATTTGACTCCCCTCTGATCTCGAACTATTCGTTTGAACCCCATGGCTGAGTTAGAGACGGATGCCGACACGGCCCGCGAACTGCTGTTTGGCGATCGGTGGGAGTATGCGCCGGCCCCTCAATCCGCCGACCACGTACGTCTAGAGGACCGGTACGGACCGTTCATCGACGGTCGCTTCCAGGAGGCCGACGACTACTTTCCCTCGATCAACCCGGCCAGTGAGGAGCCCATCGCCGAAATTGGTCTGGCCGACGAGGCAACCGTCGACCGGGCGGTTGAGGCCGCCCGGCACGCCTACGAGGCCCACTGGCGCGATCTCCCGGGGACGGAGCGGGCGAAGTACATCTACCGCATCGGCCGCATGATCAAGGAAAAATCCCGCGAGTTTGCCGTCCTGGAGTCGATGGACGGAGGCAAGCCCATCCGCGAGTCGCGGGACATGGACATTCCGCTGGTGGCGGCCCACTTTTTTCACTACGCCGGCTGGGCCGACAAGCTCGAGTACGCCCTTCCCGGGCCTGGACGCCCACAATCGCTCGGCGTGTGCGGCCAGATCATTCCCTGGAACTTTCCCCTCCTGATGGCGGCCTGGAAGCTTGCCCCTGCCCTCGCGACGGGAAACTGCGTGGTTTTGAAGCCCGCCGAGACGACGCCCCTCACGGCGATGAAGCTGGCCGAGATTATTCAAGAGGCGGGCCTCCCCCCTGGCGTCGTCAACATCGTCCAGGGGGCCGGTGCCGTCGGAGAGGCCATCGTCGAGCACCCCGACATTGACAAGATCGCGTTCACCGGGTCGACGGAGGTGGGGAAGCAGATCCAGCGTCAACTGGCGGGCTCAGAGAAGCGGCTCACGCTTGAGCTGGGCGGAAAGGGGGCAAACATCATCTTCGAAGATGCGCCCATCGACCAGGCCGTAAAAGGCATTGTCGACGGCATCTACTTCAACCAGGGACACGTCTGCTGCGCTGGCTCCCGGCTGCTCGTGCAGGAGAGCGTGGCCGACGAGGTTATTCAGAAGCTCCGGCACCGGATTTCGACGCTGCGAGTGGGGGACCCCCTCGACAAAAATACCGACATCGGAGCGATTAACTCGCGCCAGCAACTCGAGAAGATCCGCCGCCTCGTTGATATTGGGGAGCAGGAGGGCGCCGAGAAATTCCAGCCGGAGTGCGATCTGCCCGACGACGGATTCTGGTTCCCGCCCACGTTCTTTACCAGTGTCACCCAGTCCCACCGGATTGCGCAGGAAGAAATCTTTGGGCCGGTCCTGTCGGTCACGACCTTCCGGACGCCCGAGGAAGCCATTGAGCGGGCCAACAACACCGAGTACGGCTTGGCCTCCGGCATCTGGAGCGACAAGGGCTCGAAGCTGTTCTCGATCTCGCAGGCCCTCAAGAACGGCGTGATCTGGGGCAACACCTACAACAAGTTCGACCCCGCCAGTCCCTTTGGCGGCTACAAAGAGAGCGGCTTCGGCCGCGAGGGCGGCGTCCACGGTCTTCTTCCGTACCTAGAGGTCCCTTCTGAGTCATGGCATCCACAAAATCCCCCTACGAACGGCTCCCCGTCTACAAAACCCGCAAGCTCTACATCGGCGGGGACTTCCCCCGAACAGAGAGCGGACGATACATAACCACCACCGACCCCGAGGGCGAGTTCGTGGCCAACATCTGCCGTGCGTCGCGCAAGGACTTCCGGGATGCCGTAGTGGCGGCCCGCGAGGCCCAGGATGGATGGGGCTCACGGAGCGCCTTCAACCGGGGACAGATCCTGTACCGAATGGGCGAGATGCTGGAGTCCCGCCGACAGGCGTTCGTCGACGCCCTGGTCGACACTGCCGGGTACGATGGCCACGACGCGGAGGCGGAGGTGGATACTGCGATCGACCGCCTGGTCTGGTACGCGGGCTGGTCCGACAAATTCGCGCAGGTCTTTGGGACCGTCAACCCAGTGGCGAGCTCCCACTTTGACTTCTCGGTGCCCGAACCGACAGGCGTCGTCGCGGCGTTCTGCCCCGAGAACGCCCCGCTCCTCGGGCTCGTCTCCTGCATGGCACCGATCCTGATGCCTGGCAATGCCGCCATCCTGATCGTCGACAACGACGCCCCCACCCTAGCCATCGACCTCGCCGAAGTCCTCGAAACGAGCGATCTCCCCGGCGGGGTCGTCAACATCCTCACCGGGCACCGATCGGAGCTCCGCGAGCACGTGGGCGGGCATCGGGACGTCGACGCGATTCTGAGTGTAGGAGCCTCGACCGAAGAGCGGACCATCCTGGAGCGGGAGGGCGCTGAGAGCGTGACCCGCCTCGAGTTCCGGCCGGACCGTGACCCTGCCGAGTGGCGCTCCGAGGACAGCGAGTCGCCCTACTGGATTACGCCGTTCGTGGAATTCAAAACGACGTGGCATCCGGTCGGACGGTAGGAGCGGGACCGCCCGAGTCACTGGCGGATCCGCGATCCCGAAACACCGTCTGCGGTCCAGCCACAGGGCCCTGCCGCACTCCCCCATCGTGCCCATGATACGCCCTCAGCATCCCCATGAGTCACCGTTTGCCCCTAATCGCTCTCGCCGCGGCTCTTCTGCTCTGCGCCTGTAGCGGGCCGTCCGAGACGGCCGGGGAGAGCGGGCCCTCCGCGGAATCAGATCCGAACCGGTCCGAGAAGAGAACGGGCGTGGCCCAGTACGAAACGTTCGACGCTTCAAAGTACAAAGCCCGTCCGCCTGAGGAGGACGTTGACATTGATCATCAGGTCTCGAAGCAACTGATGCGGGCGCGTACCGAGGGAATGGTGAAGCGAACCCTGCAGGGCTTTCGCATTCAGGTCTTCTCGGCCCTCGACCAGCAGGCTGCTCAGGACTTCCGAGCAAAGGTTCGTCAGTGGTGGAACAACAATAAAGAAGAAGCCCCAGAGTCTGCCTTCGGCAAAAGCCCACCCATCAATGTCGTCTATTCGCAGCCGTACTACCGCGTGCGAATCGGGGCGTTTGCGCGCCGGAGCAGGGCTAGTCGAGCCCTCACATTCGTCCGCAAAAAGTTTGAGAGCGCGTTCATTGCGCAAAGCACCGTCACGGTAACGCGGTAGTGGGGACGAGGCGACGCATGTGAGTCATTTCGGCCCGTGGACGCTAGATGCGCCCGGGCTCGTTAGGCCCTCCCTGATATGGCCCTTCTTCCCGGACTCGCACTGTTCGCACTTGGACTGGTCCTGGTGCTCTTCTCCGCAGAGCGGCTGGTGGACAGCACGATCGGGGTCTCGCATCGGCTTGGGCTCTCAGCCTTTCTCATCAGCGTCGTCTTCATCGGGTTCGATCCCGAGAACCTGGGGGTGGGTGCCGTGGCAAGTTACGAGGCCACGGCGGGCATTGCCCTGGGCACCATCGTCGGGGCCGCCATGGTGGCGTTGGCACTGGCGTTCGGTCTCACGGCGCTCGTCGTGCCCCTTGACTTCGAGCGGGCGCCCCGGCGCATCCTTCTGCTTCCCGTTGGGGCCGTAGCGCTCGTGGCACTGCTCGCCTACGATCCCCTCGTTTCGGGGGGGCGCCTCTCCCGCATCGACGGGGCGATCCTCCTCCTCGGATACATCGGGGCGGTGGGGCTCCTGCTCCGGTGGGAACGGCAGGGCATTCACGTCGCGCCCACGGCGGCGGTAGAGGCGGAGGTGGAGGAGGACGGAGAGGCCGGGACCGCCCGGTCCATTGCGTGGTTTGGGGCCTCGCTGGTCGGCATCGTGGCGGGGGGCGAACTGCTGGTTCGCGGTGCCCGGCCCGTCGTCGAAGCGCTGGGCTGGACCGACACCGCCTTCGGCATGACGTTGCTCGCGCTGCTGGTGAGCGTGGAGGAGGTGGCCCGTGAGCTGCCCGCTGCCCTCAGAGGGCGACCGGACATCAGCTTTGGAAATGTGGTGGGCTCAGCCCTCGCCTTCTTCGGCTTCAATGCGGGAATCATTGCACTGGTGCGGCCGGTGCCCGTAGGCGCGGCGACCCGCTATTTCTACCTGCCGGTGTGCATGGGGGCCGTGCTCCTGATCACTGTTCTGATGGGGCAGCGGCGCGTGCCGCGGTGGGGCGGGGTCCTCCTGCTGTTGATCTATGCGCTCTTTGCGGCAGGACCGTTCGTGACCTGAGGATCGGAAGGTGTGCTTGGGCGAAGAAAGGTGCTGCGTGTTTTGTGTCGTGTATTTCGTATTATGCAACGTCAAGATGCGATACGAAATACGTGATAGGCCCGGCTCTGGGGCGAAGACGCGCAGGTTAGAGGGTATCGTCCGCGAGGGTGGAAAGCCGCTCCACGAGTGGCCCTGCATGCGTCTCGTGCTCCGGCTTCATGAGGACGCTGCGCAGGACGACCGCCTCGTCCCGATCGGCGGTCAGGGACGGTCGGAGAGTCGTCAGGACGTCGGCGGAGAGACGGTACACGCTCGTGAAGATGGGATCGTCCGGATCGTTCATGG
>NZ_JBDGQQ010000081.1:9554-37277 GCF_042218895.1 Salinibacter sp.
TCGGCGGAGAGACGGTACACGCTCGTGAAGATGGGATCGTCCGGATCGTTCATGGCCGCCTCGAAGAGGGCCTGACTGGCCTCGTGGATGGCCGAGAGGGTTCCAGCCTCGGTCTCGGGCACATACGTCACGATGTCGGTCTCCGGTGGGGCCACCAGCGAGAGCGCGTCGGACCCCTCCACGGTGTCGGCCCAGCGCCGGGCGGCCCGAACGCAGGCAGCGAGAATGGGCCCGAGGCCCTCGTCCGGTTCCAGCGGAAGGGCCCGGAGCGTGCACCAGAGCGCCCCAGCCGCCGCGCCGGCCCGCGAGCACTCCAGGCTGATCTCACCGAGGTGCAGTTCGTCAGACGTGAAGTAGGTGTAGGGCGAGTCGTGCTGGTAGAACCGCCCCACCGCAGGATCGCGGAAGAGAATGCACCCGCAACCGTAGGGCTGAAGCCCGTGCTTGTGCGGATCGATGGCCACCGAGTCGGCCCCCTCAATCGCCCGGAAGCGCTCTCCCGGGAACCCCTCAATCTCGGGTGCGCTCTCCTGCGTCAGCAGACGGAAGAATCCTCCGTATGCGGCGTCCACGTGGGTGCGGGCACCGTGCACCTTGCACAGCGGAATCGCCTCGTCGATCGGGTCCACGGCCCCGAGGCCCGTCGTTCCGGCCGTAAGCACCACGGTCCCGATCGCGTGCTGCTCGAGGGTGCGGTCGAGCGCGTCGAGCTCGATGCGACCGTGAGCATCTGCTGATACGGGCACCACGTTCACGTCGAGCACCTCGCTCATGCGACCGTGGGTGTAGTGGGCATTCTCAGCGACGGCGATGGCCCGGTCTGGATGCACCTCGCGCGCCACCCAGAGCGCCTCCAGGTTGGCCACGGTGCCCCCGCCGGTGAGGTGGCCGAGAGCGGGGTCGGGCAGGCCGAGCATGTCGGCGAGATCGGCCACGACCTCTTTTTCCATCTGGCTGGTGGGCGGGCCCCCGTCGAGGGCGTGGTTGTTGGGATTGATGCGCTGGGCCGCCGCGTACGCCGCGAGGGCCACGGGATGCGGTGGCTTCAACATCTGCCCGGCGTAGCGCGGATGGTGGAACGGGTAGTTGCCCTCCAGCCGCTCCAGGTACTCGTCAAAGGCGGCGTCGAGTCGATCCGGATCGACGCCGAGCGACGGATGCTGATCGAACGCCCCCCAGGACTGCTCCCAGTTCTCGACGTGCTGGAGGGCGCGGTGGAGGAGGGCGTCGGTAGCGGAGTAAGGCTGTTCGGGCACAGTTGAAGGCGGAAGGGTAGACGGTGGAACGTGAAAGGTGTGAAGGTAGGGGAACTGAAAATTAGAAGATTGGAAATTGAGGGGCAGGGACGAGGCTATTCGTCATGCAGAGAGACGGGATCGGGAATTTTGGTCGGGTCGTGGAGGTACGTAGGAAGGTGGAGGGCGAGGTGGGGAGCGGTGAGTAGGCCCTTTGAGCCGAGGGCCGTGAACGTCCAGAGCCGGTCGCGTCGTGGGAGGGGACCGAGAAGCGGCTCATTCGTGTCGACGTGTTTCACACGGACCCCCGCCGTCTCGTCGAGCACGTGGGCCTCATCTAAATTCGAAATCATCTTGCTTGTCTTTTCCTGAATGTACGCGGTGGCGTCGGGGTCGGGCGCAAGGTCGTCGAAATCGTGGTTGTAGTTGCTGCCGAGCACGAGGGTGTCGCCGTCGGGCACGACGTAGCCGCGCCCCGACAGTGGGGGAAGCGTCCCTGTGAGGTTCTTGGGTTGTCGCACGCGGACGGTCTGTCCCTTCACGCCGCTCAGCCCCAGCCGTCGCAGCTCGGGGAACGGGGGAAAGCCCTGCCCGAGGGCCAAGAGCACGCGATCGGCGCGGAGCTCTTCCGTGTCGTCGCCACGATCGACCTCCGCGACCGCGGCGTTGGGCGTCTCGCGCCAGTAGAGCACCGGCGCCTGCGTCTCCACCGTCGCGCCGCGCGCCTCCGCTGCGTCCAGCAGCGCCTGCACCATCGCCCCCACGTCCACGGCCCCACCGTGGGGAATGTAGAGCGCGCCCCGGTCGGGACGTACGGCGGGGTACCGTTTCTGCACGGCCCCGGGCGACAGCCAGGTGGCAAGGTCCGGGTGCGCGTCCGCGGCCTCCTGAAAGGGCTCGACCTGGTCCGGCTCCACCGCAGGACGGAGCACCCCGGTGTCAGGAAACAACCCGGCGGCGTCGGCATGCTTCAGGATCGTCGGTACGGCGTCCAGGGCCTCGCGGAGGCGCCACACGGGCCGGGCCCGCCGGCCCATGAAGGGGTTCACAAGCCCTGCGGCGGCGCCGGAGGCTCCGGACGCGGGTTCGTTGGCCTCCAGCACGTGCACCTGGTGGTCGCGGCTGAGCGTGAAGGCGGCGCAGGCCCCAGCCAGGCCCGCCCCCACGATGATAATGTCGGCAGTGTGGCGCATGCCCCGGACGTAACTGATTCCCGCAATTCCCTCGTTCCACACGCACTGCGCCGGATGGCGTTCGGGACATTCTCGGGGCTTTTCTCGTTGGTACAATGATTCCAAGTAGACTCACAAGTTCGTCCCGGTCATGGCTGAAACACAGGCTCCCAAATCCCGCCGCAAGACGCTCCCAGAGCTCCCAGTCTCCTACGACGAGTTTTTAGAGTGGGCCGGTGAGGATACGCGTGCGGAGTGGGTGGACGGAGACATCGTATTTATGAGCCCGATTTCGGATGCACATCAGGACATCGTCGAGTTTTTTCTCACGCTTCTTCGGCACCACGTGGAGCATCACGAGAACGGCTGGGTGCGGAGCTCAACGTTCCAGATGAAGCTCGACGTGATTCCAAGCGGACGGGAGCCGGACATCGTGTACCTGCGCGAAGAGCACCGGGACCGAATGACCGGTACGTACATCGATGGGCCGGCCGACATGGCGGTCGAGGTCGTTTCGCCCGAGAGTGGGCCCCGCGACCGCGGCGAAAAGTTCTACGAGTACGAGGCGGCCGGCGTCCCGGAATACTGGCTGGTCGATCCCGATCGGGAAGAGCTCGTCATCTACCGACTGCAGGACGATCGGTATCAGACGGCCTTCGAGGGGCGTGAGGGACGAGTTGAGTCGGCAGTGGTCGAGGGATTCTGGATTGAGGCCGAGTGGCTGTGGCGGGAGGAGCTTCCCCGCGTGCTCGATGTGCTTCGTCGCTGGGGCATCCTTTGACCGGGTTCGCCAGATAAAAAGAGCGTTCGCACGGACGAATCTGAAAGATTATGACTGAAACCCGCACGCCTGAATCCAGCCGCGAAGCTCCTCCTGAGGCCCCCGTCTCCTACGACGAGTTTCTGGACTGGGCCGACGAGGACGTACACGCTGAATGGATCAATGGTGAAGTTCGAACGAGGCCTCCTGCCTCCGCACCCCATCAACGAATCGTTCACTTTCTGTCTGGAATTCTGAGCACATGGGTAGAAGAGCGGGAAACGGGGGAGGCTTTTGTGGCTCCGTTCCAGATGAAGCTCGAAGAACGTCCCAGCGGCCGAGAACCCGACGTACTGGTTGTGACTGAGGAACACCGTGATCGCATTCACGAGACTCACGTGGAGGGCCCTGCCGATCTGGTCGTGGAGGTCGTTTCGCCGGGGAGTGGGCCGCGAGATCGAGGCGACAAGTTCTACGAGTACGAGGCGGCAGGCATTCCGGAGTACTGGATCGTAGATCCGGAGCGGGAGCAGCTTGAGGTGTTTCGGTTGACGGACGACCGGTACGAAAGGGCCTTCATGGGAGGCGAAGGGCGGGTGGAGTCGACGGTGCTCGATGGCCTCTGGGTGCGGGCCGAGTGGTTCTGGCAACGGCCGCTTCCGAAACTACTCGACGTGTTGTCCGAACTTGACCTCGTGTAAGCGCGTGCCGGCCGCACTCTCTGGGATGCATCATTCGTTGCGACATGGACCGAGACGTATTCATCGTAGGAGGCGGGACGATTGGGCTGGGCATCGGCTTTGAGCTCGTGCGTCGGGGAACGTCCGTCACGATTTTCGAGCGGGACACGGCCGGTCGGGGCACGTCGTACCAGGCCGCCGGCATGCTGGCCCCCGACGCCGAGATCGAGTTCGAGGAGCTGGAGCTCTACGGCCTCAACCGCGAGAGCCTGCGCCGGTGGCCCGACTTTGCGGATCGGGTGGAGGCGGCCAGCGATCAGTCGGTGGACTACCGCAGCGAGGGGACCCTCATCGTGGCCGACGACCGCGACGCCGCTGAGGCCCTTAAGCGACTCTACGAGTTCCAACGGGAACAGGGCCTGAACGTGGAGTGGCTTACTGGGGAGGAGGCCCGCGAGATCGAGCCCTTCGTGGCGCCGCGCCTGTCCGCCGCCGTGTTTGCGCCGTCGGACCATCAGGTCGACAACCGTCGCCTCGTCGACGCCCTGCGGGTCGCATTCCAGGCAGAGGGGGGCACGCTCCACGAAAACGCGCCCGTCGAGGCCGTAGTGCCGGACGCGAACGCCCCAGCGGTGCGGACAACCGACGGCGAGCGCGTGGCGGCCCGTCAGATTGTCGTGGCGGCGGGCGTGTGGTCGCGCAGCCTGGATGGCCTGGAGCCCGATGCGGTCCCACCGGTGCGGCCCGTGAAGGGACAGATGATTCAGCTCCGCCGCAAGCGGCCCTTCGACCTTCAGCACGTCGTGCGGGGGCCGGAGGCGTATCTGGCCCCGAAGAGCGACGGGCGCGTTGTGGTGGGGGCGACGAGCGAAGAGATGGGCTTTGACACGACCGTCACGGCGGGTGGGCTCTACGAACTGCTGGAGGGAGCGTGGGAGGTGGTGCCGGGCATCCAGGAGCTGCCGGTCGACGACACCTGGGCGGGGCTCCGGCCCGCGAGCCGCGACCATGTCCCGCTCGTGGGCCGGACGACAGCCCCTGGCGTGCTTATGGCGACGGGACACTACCGCCATGGCGTTCTTCTTACCCCCATCACGGCTGAGGAAATGGCCCGCCTGATCCGCACCGGGGAAACCTCGGACTGGATCGAACCGTTCTCTCCTCTCCGCTTTTCTGAGGAAGAATCGCCGCTCCGCTCTGCATGAGTTCCCCCACCAATACGACCATTCCGATCACGGTCAACGGCGAGGACTGGACCGTTCCGGAGGGGTATCCGCTTCTGGAGCTCCTCCGAGACTTGGAGATCGATCCTGACAGTGGGGAAAATGCCTCTGGGGTCGCTGTGGCCATCAACGAAAGCGTGGTCCGCCGCCAGGACTGGGCGGATGTCCGGCTCGCCGAGGAGGACACCATCGAGGTAATCCGAGCCCAGCAGGGAGGATGAGAGTCTCAGCAGAGGGCGACCTTGGGAGGGCACGAGCAGGCTCACGAACGCAGAGAGGCTAGCGCTATGGCAAACGACGTGCATACCAATGGGGCCGTCGAGGACGAGGCGGACGACGCCCTCACGATTGGCGACCACACGTTCTCGTCACGCCTCATCGTGGGAACGAGCCGCTACCCAAATCCGCAGGTGATGCTCGATGCCCTGGAGGCGACGGGGACGGAGCTCGTGACCGTGGCCATCCGCCGCGTCAATGTTGAGAATCCTGCTCCGGAGAGCCACCTGGACCTGATCCGAAAGGGGGGCTACCAGGTATTGCCGAACACAGCCGGGTGCTATACGGCCCGCGAGGCCGTGCTCGTGGCACAGCTCGCCCGAGAAGCCCTTGGAACCGACCTCATCAAGCTCGAAGTGATCGGTGACGACGAGACCCTGATGCCTGATGTCGAGCAGTTGCTCGACGCGGCCAAGACGCTCGTCGACGACGGGTTTACGGTCCTGGCCTACGCCAACGACGATCCCATCACCTGCCGGAAGCTGGCTGACCTCGGCTGTGCCGCCGTCATGCCGCTCGGGTCCCCCATTGGCAGCGGCATGGGCATCGTGAACCCGTATAACCTGCGGATTATCCGCGAGACCATCGAGCACACGCCCCTGATCGTGGACGCGGGCATCGGCACCGCCAGCGATGCCGTGACCGCGATGGAGCTCGGCTACGACGGCATCCTGCTGAACACGGCCATCGCGCAGGCACAACATCCGGTGGATATGGCGCACGCCATGCGCCACGCAGTGGAGGCCGGACGGCGGGCGCACCGGGCCGGGCGCATCCCGCGACGCCTCTACGCCGAGGCCTCCTCGCCGATGGACGGTCGCGTTGGAACATAGTCTCACGAACCTCCCGATACACTCTTCATGGCGGTCCTGCCGTATCCATGCTTTGCCCTAATCGCCGATGGATTTACGAACAGTGCCCGGGCCGACCAGGCCGTGCGGGCAGTAGAGGCAGGGGTGCGATGGGTTCATCTTCGAGACCACGACGCAG
Organism: Salinibacter sp.; assembly: GCF_042218895.1. Taxonomy (NCBI): domain Bacteria; kingdom Pseudomonadati; phylum Rhodothermota; class Rhodothermia; order Rhodothermales; family Salinibacteraceae; genus Salinibacter; species Salinibacter sp. Next base: position 15,891 of record NZ_JBDGQQ010000081.1, read on the forward strand.
GGCCGGATGTCTTTGCCGAGGCCACTCGCACCATCGTCGACCGCCTCCACACAGCGGCCGACGACGTGACCATCACAGTCAATAGCCGAGTCGACGTGGCCGAGGCCCACGGCCTCGGGGCCCACGTTGGATGGCGAGGCCCCTCGGTGTCGGGGGCACGGGCGGTCCTGGGGCCCGATGTCCTCATCGGCTACTCGGCCCACGAGCACGTCGAAGCGGAGGGGGACCGTACGCGGGGCGTGGACTACTACTTCTTCAGTCCGGTCTTCCCCACCTCTAGCAAGCCCGACCAGCCGGCCACTGGCGTGGGTCCCCTGCGGGCATTTTGCCGGACGGCCGCCCCGACCCCGGTGCTGGCCCTTGGCGGCATTACCCCTGAGCGCGTGTCGGTGTGTCGGGAGGCTGGAGCCCGGGGCGTCGCAGTGCTCTCGGGAATCATGGACGTAGACGCTCCTCGAGCCTCGACCCGTGCCTACCTCCGGGCTCTCGCTGAGTACGCGTAGGGCCGAAGGCATCGTTCGTTTTTCCCATCAGTCGCCCGTACGACAGTATGTCCGACAAACCGGTTGCCCTCACCATTGCGGGAAGCGATTCTGGGGGCGGCGCTGGCATTCAGGCCGACCTCAAGGCCATGGAGGCCAACGGCGTGTTCGGCACGTCTGTCCTCGCCGCCGTCACCGCCCAGAACACCGAAACGGTTGCCCAGGCCCACGACCTGCCCCCGTCGCTCGTGGCCGCGCAGATCGACGCCGTGGCCGAAGACATGGACGTGCAGGTGGCCAAGACGGGAATGCTCTCGGCGCCCGAGATTATCGAGACCGTGGCCGACCGCGTAGCGGCCCACGACCTGCAGCCGTTCGTGGTCGACCCGGTGATGATCTCAAAAACCGGATTCAAGCTGCTCCAGGACGCGGCCATCGAGACGCTGATCGACGAGCTCCTGCCGTTGGCGACGGTCGTTACGCCAAACGTGCACGAGGCCGAACACCTCACCGACGTCTCCATCGAGACGAGGGAGGATCTCCGCGTGGCCGCCGAGGCGCTCCTCGATCAGGGCCCAGACGCTGTGCTCGTGAAAGGAGGACATCTGTCCGAAGACGAGGCGGTCGACGTGCTCGTGGACGGAGACACGTCCCACACGTTTTCCGCCCCGCGCATCGACACGCCGCACACACACGGCACCGGGTGCACCTACGCCTCCGCCATTGCCGCCCACCTGGCGAAGGGGCGCGAGCTGGTGCCGGCCATCGAACGCGCCAAACAGTACGTAACCGGGGCCATCCGGCACGCGCTGCCACTGGGCAAGGGACGTGGGCCAACCAATCACTTCTTCCATCTCGACCCAGAGGCCGCTTTATCAGATGAAGAAACTGCGGGCGCGACGCCGTAGCGCTCCCTGAGGGAAGCCTCCCGTCCCGGTGCGGCGTGAACACTCTGTAAGAACATTGGCCGTCGGATCTTCTCTCCGCACCGGACGTGTGTAGCACCCGCTGTACCGTTGCCAATCACTGGCAAATTTTTCTGCCCGTAGCTCAGTCGGACAGAGCGCAGCCTTGCGGAGGCTGAGGCCGGGGGTTCGAATCCTCCCGGGCAGGCACACTTGGCGAAAAACCAACGCCCCTGGGCCTTGCGGCCGAGGGGCTTCTGCTTTTGCCCCGTCTTCATTTCGGGGCCGTCTCCTCCTCCAGAATGAAGACCTGGAGTAAGGCTGTTCGTCGCGTCGGGATTGCACTCGGCCGCCCTGGCGGGTACATTAACGTCGCTCTGTTACCCTCCGATCAATCCCCCTATCCATGATTCTCATCGCTCGTGCCCTCCGGATTTCGAGTCGTGCTCTCGGATTGGCCGTGTTCGCAGCCGCGCTCGGCGCCACGGCGGCGACCGCTCAGGTGCCCACCCCGGAGTCCGTCATTGGCTTCAAGCCTGGGGCCGACCGCAAGCTAGCCGACTACGAGCAGTTGCGTGACTACTACTCGCAGCTTGCCAACGCCAGCGACCGCGTGCGGATGGAAACCATCGGCACCACCTCCATGGGACGGCCCATGAAACTGCTCTTCATCTCAAGTACCGATAATCTCGACAATCTCGAACGCTGGCAGGAAATCAGCTCAGCGCTAGCCCGCGCGCGTCCCGCGGAGAAAAAGGCCCGCCGGCTTGCCGATGAGGGGAAGGCTGTCGTGTGGATTGATGCCGGCATGCACGCCACGGAGATGGCCCCCGGCCAGGCCATGATGACGCTCGCACACCGCGTGGCCACCGAGGAAAGCGCCGAGATGCAGAAAATCCGCGAGAACGTGGTGCTCCTCCTCATGCCGATGATGAACCCCGACGGACTCGAGATCGTCGAGAACTGGTATGACCGCGTCCTCAACACCCCGTACGAGACGACCAGTCCGCCGTGGCTCTACCAGAAGTACGTGGGGCACGATAATAACCGCGACTGGTTCATGAACAACATGCCGGAGACGCAGGCGGTGACGGATGTGATCTACAACGAGTGGTATCCGCAGATCGTGGTCAACCACCACCAGACTTCCCCCTCCTGGGCCCGTATCTTCGTGCCGCCGTTCAGCGGGCCGGTGAACCCGAACATCCATCCCGCTGTGGTGTCGGGCGTCAATCAGGTGGGCACGGCCATGACGCACCGCTTTGCGATGAACGACATGCCGGGTGTCATCTCGAACGACACGTTTACGATGTTCTGGAACGGGGGGATGCGCACGGCGCCCTACTTCCACAACCAGATTGGCATCCTCACAGAAGTAGCCCACGCCACGCCCACGCCGCGGTACTACGCGCCGGATTCGCTGCCGAGCCACGTGGGCTACGGCAATCCACAGCCCACCGACGGCACCGGGCTGTTTTATCCGGATCCGTGGAAGGGGGGAGAGTCGCACTTCAGCGACGCCGTGCGCTACACGAACACCGCCTCGATGGCCGTACTCGACCTGGCGGCCGACCGGCCGACCCAGTTCCTCTTCAACATGTACAAGATGGGCCGCGACGCCATTGAGGCCGGTAAGAGCGGAAATCCGTACGCCTACGTCATTCCACCGGAGCAGTGGCACCCGAGGGAAGCCCACAACCTCGTCAATATTCTCCGGCAGGGGGGAGTGGAGGTCGACCGCGCGACGAGTTCGTTCGAGGCAGGAGGCAAGACGTATCCGTCCGGCTCGTTCGTCGTCCCGGCGAGTCAGGCGTTCCGTCCGTTCGTAATGGACATGCTGGAACCGCAGAACTATCCCACCCGTCGCACGGCAACCGGTAAGCCGGAAACGCCTTATGACTTGGCCGGCTGGACGCTTCCAATGCAAATGGGCGTTACAGTCGACCGAATTAACGAGCCGTTCGAGGTCCAAGCGACGGCGGTAACCGACTCGGTCGCGCCCGATCCGGCCCCGGTGCGGGGAAATGCGGGCTACGGCTATGCACTCTCGCACCGGCCCAACACCAGCATCGAGGCGGTGAATGAGCTCCTCGCCGACGGCGAGACGGTCTACTGGACCGAGGACGGCCTCTCGGTTAGGGGCACGACACTGGGAAATGGAGCTATCGTGATCGAGCGGCAGGAGGGCACGGCGGCTCGGATGAAGAAAATCGCCGAGAAATACGGCCTCCCTGTGCACGGCCTGTCCTCGAAGCCGAACGGGCCTCTCCATCAGCTCCAACCGCCCCGCGTAGGCATCTACAAGTCCTGGGTGCCGAGCATCGACGAGGGCTGGACGCGATGGGTCCTCAAGGAGTACGACGTGCCGGTCGATACCCTCCACGACGCCGACGTGCGCACCGACGATCTGTCGAAGTATACGACCATCATTCTGCCGCACCATTATTCGAACGACGTGCTCCTCAACGGCCACGAAGAGGGGACGATGCCGGAGCCGTACGTCGGGGGACTGGGACTGGAGGGGGCCACCGCGCTGGAGCAGTACGTTGAGGAGGGCGGAACGGTGGTGGCCTTCGATCAGGCCAGCAACTTCACCATCGATCAGTTCGGCCTGCCGGTGAAAGATGTCACCGAGGACCTGTCGGACGGCGAGTTCTTCATTCCGGGCTCCCTGATTCGGGCGACCGTGAACACCGAGCACCCCCTAGCCTACGGCATGCAGGACACCGTGGCTGCCTCCTTCAGTCAGAGCCGTGCCTTCAAAGCGGTGCGCCAGGACAAGATGGGGGAGGGCGGGCGCGAGGACACGGAGCTCCCCGAACCGCCGCCGGTGGAGGTGGTGGCCCGCTACGCCGAAAAGGACCTTCTGATGAGCGGCTGGGCCCTGGGCGAAAAAGAGCACATTGGTGGGGAGGCGGCCCTGATGCGGGTACGGCACGGGGAGGGCAGTGTAGTGCTCTTCGGCTTCCGGCCACAGTTCCGCGGCCAGCCGCGCGGCACCTACAAGCTCGTGTTCAACGCCCTGCACGCCGCCACCATCGAGGAGATACCGCGCGTGGGACAGGTCTCGGCCGATCCCTTTGCGGACCGCGAGTGATCTTCGAGGGGATGTTCATGCCTGATCGCACAGGGGAAAGAACACGCCGATCAAGGAGAATGTCCCCGGTCGGACTCATCTCCGTGTGCCGCACCTTGGATACCATCTTCTGCTTCTGACTGCCCCTCAGACAAACGACCGTATGTCCACACTCCGCCCTTCCCGCATCGTCATGGTGGTGCTGGGGCTCGGGGCTCCTCTGTGGGGAACGGGCGGAAGTGTCGCTCAGGCCCAGTCCGACCCTCTGGCGTCGGACACGGTCGTCGTTCGAGAGGGGTTGGCCGTCGGGGGCGTGATGGACTACGACCGGTCCGCGGTGTACACCGACACTCTCCTCCACCGGTGGGCCACAGGAACGCTCGCGGCCCCCGTCGCCGGAAGCTCCGTGGGGGTGGCGGGCGGCTCCACGTGGGAGCGCGTGACGGCGAACGAGGACGGCTATTTCGAGGACGATCGGCTGCGCGGCGGCTACCTGTATGTGTCAGTGGACACGGACTCGGCTCAGACGGTGCTCCTCCGGGCCTCAGGGCACAGCCAGGCGCTCGTGCACGGGGCGCCTCGCATGGGGGACCCGTACGACTACGGATGGCTCCGCCAGCCCATCCGGCTCCGGGCGGGCACCAATTCTCTCTTCTTTCGCAGTCGGAGAGGAAAGGTGCGGGTGGAACTGGTTCGCTCGCCAAAGCGGTTCTCACTGGCTGAGCAGGACCTGACCCTGCCGGACCTGCGACTTGGCAGGGAAGACGCAGACTGGGGAGCGGTGCGGGTTACCAATGCGAGCCAGAGGCCCGACACGACGCTCTCGGTCCGGGTGCAAGTGGCGGGCGGAGAGCCCCTCACCACGTCTCTTCCCCGGCTGCCGGCTCAAATGACGCGTAAGGGAAAGGTGCGCATCCCGAACACCATTCCGGACACGACCGGCCCCGTGCCGCTGGAGATCACCCTCCTTCGTCCAGGAACCGCGACGTCGGTGCTCGACACGTTGACGACCACGATTGATGTCGTCCGCCGTGGCGAAACCCACAAGCGCACCTTTCTCAGCGACATCGACGGGAGTGTACAGTACTACAGCGTCGTCCCACCGGCGGGGACGACCCAGAGTGGAACGGCGCCGTCGATGGTGCTTTCGCTGCACGGCGCGTCCGTCGAGGCGCCCAGCCAGGCGGGCACGTATTCGGCCAAGCCCAACACCTACATCGTCGCCCCGACGAACCGGCGCCCATACGGCTTCGACTGGGAAGACTGGGGGCGGCTCAACGCCCTGAAGACACTCCGCGTGGCCGAGACCCGGTACGGAACGGATCCCCAGCGCACCTATCTCACAGGCCACTCGATGGGCGGGCACGGCACCTGGCACATCGGCGCCACGCATCCGGATCGTTTTGCTGCCATCGCCCCCTTCGCGGGGTATCCCAACCTGCGGGCGTACGGCCGGCCTGGAGAGCGGTCGACCGCCTCAACGGTCGTTGGACGACAAATCGAACGGGCCAGCAATCCGAGTGACACCTACGGCCTCGACCGGAATTTCCGGCAGCACGGCGTCTACATCGTCCACGGGACCGAGGACGACGTTGTGCCCACGGGGCACGCCCGGGCCATGCGCGATACCTTGGGGGATTTCCACAAGGACTTTGCCTACTACGAGGTGCCGGGGGCCGACCACTGGTGGGGAAGCGAGAGTCTCGATTTCCCACCGGTGTTTGACTACTTCGACTGGCACGCCATTCCGCCCCCGGCCCAGCAGGACACCCTCCGCTTCACGACGGCAAATCCCGGCATCAGCGCCCGAATGCAGTGGGGCGGGATCGAAGCCCAGATCCATCCGCTCGCCTACAGCTCACTCACCCTCACGCAGGACCCTGACGCCGGAACGATCACGGGGACCACCAACAACGTGAGGCGTCTTTCCCTGGCGCTCGACACCCTCAACATGCCGGACACGGTCCGGGTGGGGCTCGACGGGGACTCCCTGACAGTTGCAGGTCCGCCCGCGACCCAGGATCGGCTGTTCCTGAGGCATGCCGACGCGGAGTGGCGGGTGATGGACGCACCGTCGACCCGCCAGAAGGGGCCCCACCGCTACGGGCCCTTCAAGTCTGCATTTCGGCACGACGTGGCGTTCGTGTATGGCACGCGCGGCACCCCCGCGGAAAATCGGTGGGCGGTCCGGAAGGCTCGGCTGGACGCCGAGACGTTTTGGTACCGGGGCAACGGATCGGTCGACCTGATGCCGGACACCGCGTTCGCGGCCGTGTCTCAACTCGACCGGGGCGTCATCCTGTACGGACACGCCGATATGAACGAGGCGTGGTCGAGCCTGCTCGGCGATAGCCCCGTGCAAGTAGAGCGGGGACGGCTCCGAATTGGGGACCGCACGGTAGAGAGCGACTCCCTGGGAACGTATTTCGTGCGGCCCCGCCCCAGGAGCGACCAGGCGTCTGTCGGCGTCGTGGCCGGCACAGGGCTTTCCGGACTGCGGGCGGCCGCCGCTACCCGGTATTTCCGTGCCGCGGCCGGGGTTCCCGACCTTCTCGTGTTCAGTGCGGACATGCTCCTCGAGGGACAAGACGACGTACGCTTCTGGGGCTACTTCGGAACCGACTGGGGCGTTGAGAACGGAGAGATCCTCGGTCCTTCCGTTCTTCACCCGAGGACGGCCCGGTGACCCCGTCCTGTCGGTTTCTCCACTCCAAGGCACGCGAAAAATCCACGGACGGTCTGGGAACCGGATTCGGGCATCAGGGTCCTACCTTCCCCGACCATCCCCCTCCTCCCTCGAGACCTCTTTCCATGACGACCTTTTCCCGCACTCTCCTGCGACTGGAGGGTGTCTTTGTCCTCGCCGCCGCCGTCACCGTGTACGGGGCAACTACTCATTCCTGGTGGCTCTTTGCGGCGGCCCTGCTTGCCCCTGATCTCTTCATGACCGGGTACTGGGCTGGACCCCGAGTTGGAGCGCTCCTCTACAACACCGGGCACACGTACCTCGTCCCAATTGGTCTCGCGGCCGCCGGATACCTTGGAGCTTCACCGCTCGCCGGAGCCCTCGCACTGATTTGGGTCGCGCACATCGGCATGGATCGAGCCCTGGGCTTCGGGCTCAAATCCCCGAGCGGCTTCTCCGACACACACCTGAGTGAGCCGGACGGCAGTGCGCAGACTACTGGAGGGAGACCCGCCCCGGAGACGGGCACTTCCGAGTTGCCTGTTTTCGGGTCAGTCGGGACGCGCGAGATCGCCCGTAGTTGAGGCTCCTGTCGGATGGTGGCATTTTTCGGGCGCTCCCCTCGAACCTCCACGCGCGAGTGTCCGCGCAGCGGGGGCAGGTCCGATCGCTGTCTCGGCCCCACGAGAAGGGGGTAGAGCAAGTTGTCGGTGAATGCCGGGTCCGCGGTCATCTCGACGTGATCCTCGAACAGACAGACCACCTGGGACCACGTGCTCGGAGACGGAGCGTCGGCGCCCGCTCATCCCCGCGCGCTCGTCCATGAAGGCACTGCCCCGGAGCACCGTGCCGGACCGCAGGCGGCAGTGGAGGAGCATCCTCCGGCGAGACGAAGAGACGTGACGAGTAGGACGGTCCGGGCCGAGAGGCGACAGTGGGCGAGGAGGACGTTTTCCACAGCGCGAAATTGGACCCCTCAACGGGGGGATTTGGAGAACGTGTAGGCAGGTGGCCTCGAACCCAGTCCTTCACGTCTCATCAGGGTCCTGACCGTCTCTCTGAGGTCCTTTGGTACTATGCGGCGGGCAATCTGGTTGGCCGCCAGCGGTGAGCGTCCCTCACTCCCCGTCGGTGGGCGTCACGATCACGGTTCCCCGCATGGCTGCCTCGTGCGGCACGCAGAAGTAGCGGTACCGGCCCGGCACCTTGAAGGTGTGCTCGAACGTCGCCTTCGGCTGCAGGCGGCCCGAATGGAAGGACGACGCCCCCTCCGGCAGCCGAACACTTTTCTCCATCGTGGCCTTCTCCGCATTGGCCGTCACCGTGTGCACGATGACGGAACTGTTTTTCCACCGCACGGTCTCCCCAACCTTCACGCGCACCGTGTCCTTCGTGAACGACAGCGTATTCGTCATGCCCACGACGGCGGCCGGCTCCGAACTTGTCTGCGCCCCGGCGGGCCCGGCGAGTACACCCACCGTTCCGAGGACGAACAGCCCCGCAAGCCCGAGGCCTCGAACGCTCGGAAGTGCGCCGCGTCCGCGGAAGAGTGAAAACATCAACATAGAAATACTGAGGGTCGGACAGAGGGCCACATGAGCGTGTGAGATTACGAGGACTCCCGATCCCGGACCGCCCACTCCGGGACGGGGAGTGCGTTCCTCCTCGTCGCGGTCGGAGTCGCTACTCGCCGCGCTGGCTGTCAATGTTGAGGTTCTCAAACATGACGTGCCAGAACGGGAGCTCCTTGCCGTTGGGCAGCTGGAAGCCCGTGGATACGTTGTCGTGCGTGAACTTGTGCTTCCCTTTCACTGGCATAAACGGCGCTACCATGAGGTGGAAGTGGCGGCGCGTGGGCGTCACTTCACTGTCCTTGGCCAGCTTGTAGCCCTCTTTGCGAACGTACTCGGTGAGCATGCCGTGCACGAGCCGGGGCTTGTCGACGACCTCGCCGTTCTTGAGCACTGCGCCCATGCCCCAGAAGGCAGCGTACGTGTATTCGGTGGGCATGAGGGGCGTCCCCACGCCGCTGAAGCCGTGGAGGAGGTGATTGGTCACCACGCCCCCAAACGTCGGGAACTCAGCCCCCGCCGAGGCAAGCATCTCGCAGCAGCGCACCGCGTAGGTATTGCCCTGTTTGTCTTCCCAGGAGGCTTTGAACGTCACCTCATCCTCCGTCGTCGCGGCGTCGGTAGCCGTGACGTCGGTGGCCTTGAGCATCATCGTGCCGTTGCGCATGACGGTGCTCTTGTTGCCGAACGGGGTCCTCTTCTTCAGCCGGGTGAATTCACCGTTCTGCGTGTTGCGGAACGGCACGGGGACGCCGCTCATGCCGGGCGTGCCCGTGAAGGCGAGGGGCATCTTTGCGGAGCCGAAGACGTTGGGGTCGAGCGTCCGTTTGGCCGGCAGGGCCACCCTGGCGCCTCCACTACTCTGTTCGATGGTGAAGGAGATAGCCCCCCCCAGGAGGTCCATCGGCTCCTTGACGCCGCGATGGGCCTCCAGGTAGCCGTCGGCCTTGTTCATCTTCTTGAGCGTCATGAGCATCTTCTTCTGCTTTTTGCTCATCTTCTGCTGCGCCCGTGCCGACTCGGCAAATACCCCCACGAGCAGTGCGCCGAAGAGCAGCACGAGTCCGGATCGGAGGAGGTGCTCCGCTCCGGGCACGGAGGGGGACTGCGACGAAGGGGTGCAAGATACGGAGGACAGATCAATCATGGATCAACGAGTGGTTGGTGAGCGAAGAAAGGTACGGGTGAGTAACCGTCGACGGGAAGAGACGAAGCGACGCAGGGAGAAGGGGACGACTGCATCTCTTCGGTCTTCCATCGCCACTCTGTGCGGTGACGTTTTCACATTGTTACAGTCTGTGCGTCGACGTGCCGGTTCGCCCTCCCATTTGTTTTCTCGGAGGGGACGACGGGCCGGACGAGTGCCGTAACGCCGTCCCCGACTGCCGGACCCATGTTCGGGGCAGGGGAATCCTCGCCGTCTGACCGTTTTTCACGCATCCGCACATGTGTCGACTCTACGGCCTCCAGGCCACCCATCCCACCCGCTCCGCCTGCGAACTGCTCGACGCGCAGAACGCGATGATTCAGCAGAGCCGCGAGGACGCGCGCGGCCTGTCCAACCCGCACGGCTGGGGCATGGGCCAGGTTACCGACGGCACGACCTCGTGCTTCCGACAGGTCGAGCCCGCCTCCGAGAGTGAATCGTACCGGGAGGAGGCGCTCAAGACGGAAGGGACCACCGTGCTGGCGCACGTCCGGCGGGCCACGGTGGGCGACCCCTCGCACGCCAACACGCATCCCTTCCGGCACGGCCCGGCGCTCCTCATCCACAACGGGCATGTGCCGGCCTTCGACGCCGTGCGGCCCCACCTCCTCGACCGGCTGTCCGACGAGCGAGAACGCTACATCCGCGGCACCACCGACAGCGAGCACGTGCTGGCCCTCCTGCTGCAGTTGCGGGACGAGGCGCCGGACGCCCCGCTGCACGAGATCACGCGGACGGCTCTCCAGCGCCTCCAGTCGTGGGTGGCGGCGGAGGCGCCCGACGCGGAGCCCCATCCCACCGACGCCGACACGCAATCCCTCTCGCACGACGAGCTGGAAGGCATCCTCGCCCTGAACCTGCTGTGGACGGACGGCACCACCCTGGCCGGCTCGCGGCTCAACCGCACCCTCTGGGCGCTCGAACGGTCGCACGTTCGCGCCTGTCCCCTCTGCGGCGAGGACCATGCCGCCCCGCCCGAGGGCGCCGACTACCGCGCCACGGTCCTCGCCTCCGAGCGCATCACCGACGAGGACTGGACCGAAGTCCCCAACGGCGCCGTCTTCGCCACCGCCCCCGACGCCACCCTCCACCTCGAATCCCTCAAGCCCTAGCGCCCCCTTGTCGTCCGACCACACCCCAATCTTCAATCTGCCAATCTTCTAACCTTCCCACCTTCAACCTTCCCACCTTTCAACCTTCCCACCTTTCAACCTTCAACGCCCATGTCCCTCAACGAAACACAGCAGGCCCTCTGCGACGAGGCCGACACCGACTTTTCAGCGCTGAGCGCCCTCTTCCTGAACTGCACGCTCAAGCCCTCGCCCCAGTCGTCCCACACGCGGACCCTCATGGACACATCCGCCGCCATCATGCGGGAGAACGACGTGGACGTGGAGATCCTCCGCCCCGTCGACCTCGACCTCGCGCCCGGCGTCTACGGCGACATGACCGAGCACGGCGCCGAGGCCGACGACTGGCCGGCCCTGTATCAGAAGGTCCTCGACGCCAACATTCTCGTCCTCGGCTCCCCCATCTGGCTCGGCGAAAAATCGTCCGTCTGCCAGCGCGTCATCGAGCGGCTCTACGGCAACTCCGGCGACCTCAACGAGGAGGGTCAGTACGCCTACTACGGCCGCGCCGCGGGCTGCCTCATCACCGGCAACGAGGACGGCATCAAGCAGTGTGCGATGGGCATCCTCTACGCCCTGCAGCACCTCGGCTACACCATTCCCCCGCAGGCCGACGCCGGCTGGATCGGCCCCGCGGGCCCCGGCCCCAGCTACGGCGACGAGCGGGAGGACGGCTCCCGCGTGGGGTTCGACAACGACTTCACGCAGCGCAACACCACGTTCATGACGTGGAACCTGATGCACACCGCGCTGCAGCTCCACGAGGCCGGCGGTGTGCCCGCCCACGGCAACCAGCGCTCCGAGTGGGAAGCGGGCTGCCGCTTCGACCACCCGAACCCGGAGCACCGGTAGAACGGACGGTTGTCCGGAGGCGTCCCTCGTCCCGGAACGGTTCCTGCGGTAAGACGTGTCTAAAAGTGATATACTTACTGATTAATAAGTAATCTCAGTGGAAAATCCCGACGCTGCTCCGAAAAACTCGGATGCCACGGCCGACCGCATCCTGGACGTGGCCGAGGGGCTCCTTCAGCGGCGCGGATACCACGCCGTCAGCTACAGCGACCTCGCCGACGCGCTCGACCTGACGACCGCCGCCATCCACTACCACTACCCGTCGAAGGCGGACCTGGGACAGGCGCTGGTGCGCCGCTACCGTCGTGCCAACGCTCAGGAGCGCGCAGCCATCGTGGCCCAGACGGAGGACCTTCGGGGGCGGCTCCGGGCGTACGTTGCCCTCTACGCTGAAATCCTCGAAAACGGGGGATTCTGCCTTTGCGGAGGCCTCGCGGCCGCCGAGTCGGCCCTTCCGGAAGCGGTGCAGCGAGAAGTCCGGCGCTTCTTTGCGGACCAGGAAGACTGGCTGACCACCATCGTAGCCGAGGGCGAAACGGATCCCGCGGGGCTGAGCGGCTGCGAGACGTCCCGCGAGGTCGCGGCGCTGTTTCTCGCGGCGGTCGAGGGCGCGATGCTGACGAGTCGACACCGGCCGAGTGCCCCCGAGGCGTACCGAGACGCGCTCCAGAATCTCATCGACACGATTACGGGATGAGGGAGGCGAACTGCCCTGTAACGTCTCCAAGTGCTTACCAACCCATAGGTAGAATGCCGAGGCGGTTGGCCGCCGCGGCGTTCCTCGCTTCGCACCTTTTTTCACTAATGAACCGCCTACGTTCTATGGCTACCACCACCGCCGACACCACCACGCACGCCGATCAAGTTCACGAGAAGGCCGAGCAGGCCCTTGGCTTCGTGCCCAATCTCGTATCCGAGATTACGGACCACAACCCGGCCGTCGCCGAAGCATACCTCACGGCGACGGGCCTCGTTGAGGACGAAGGCGTGCTCTCCCCCGCTGAGCAGCAGGCCGTCATCCTCGCCGTCTCCAGCTACAACGACTGCCACTACTGCACGAAGGCCCACGCCGTGGCTGGGCAGCAGGCCGGGCTCGACGCCGGGACCGTCGAGACGATCAACGCGGGGGGACTCCCCGACGACGACCGCCTGCGCTCGCTGGTGCAGGCCACGCGCCGCATCCTCGGCAAGCGCGGCTGGCTCTCCGACGCCGACGAGGGCGAATTCTCAGACCTCGGCCTGGAGCGCCCGGAGCTCTACGAAATCGTCGCGCTCACCGGCATCAAGACGATCAGCAACTACGTCAACCACATTGCCGGAACGGAGATCGACGAGCCGTTCCAGCAGTAGTCCTGCTCTCCACATGGGGACCGATTGACGTCCTCACCGAGATGACGGCGATGGATCGCCGTCGACCGTAGCGCGCCGGCCTCATCTCCCCGGATGGGGTCGGCGTTTTGTGCTGGGGGCATGCCTGTGTCCTGTTCGGGGAATATCCGCAGCATCGGGAAACGACGTCTCTTCTGCAGCGTCTACTCGTATCCGCGTATTTTCCCTTCTCAATCAGATCCTTGCCGATGAGCGCCAACGACGCCCCGCTCTCCACCACCGACGCCCCAATGCAGTCCGACGACCGCTGGCGCGAGAAATTGACCGAGCAGCAGTACAAGGTCACGCGCGAGGGCGGTACCGAACCCCCTTTCACGGGAGAGTACGTGGACCACGAGGGCGACGGGACCTACCGCTGCGTCTGCTGCGAAACGCCGCTCTTCGACGCCGACACCAAGTTTAAGTCGGGCACTGGCTGGCCCAGTTTCTTCCGGGCCCTGGACACGGTGGAGACGCGACCGGACCACAGTCACGGCCGGACGCGCACCGAGGTCGTCTGTGCCGAGTGCGACGCCCACCTGGGCCACGTCTTCGACGACGGCCCCGACCCGACCGGCAAGCGCTACTGCATCAACTCCGCCGCCCTGGACTTCGAGGCCGAGGGGGAGCACAGCGAGTAGGTTTGCCTCCCTGCGTGCGCAGTCGCGTGATTCACTGCTTCGTTACCGGCCCCAGTGGCCCAACCACGCAATGTCAGTTACAACTCTTGAGACCGACGTGCCCCCGATGGATCGTGCAGTCCCCACCGACACGGTCCACACTGCTTTCGCCCTGGGATGCTTCTGGAGGCCGGACGCCCTCTTCGGGGCGCTCGACGGGGTGGTGCGCACGTGTGTCGGCTACGCAGGGGGAACGACACCGGATCCAACCTACGACGACATCGGCGACCACATCGAGACGGTTCGGGTCGAGTACGACCCGGAACGGATTGCCTACGATGATCTGCTCGATCACTTCTGGGCCGCCCACGATCCGACGCGAGCCCCCTTCAAACGGCAGTATCAGCCTGCGCTCTTTCCCTACACGGACGAGCAGGCCAGACGGGCGCGAGAAACACGGGAGACGGTCGCCGCCCGCCACGATGAGGGCATCGCCACTGAACTCATCGAGACTCCCCCGTTCTACCGCGCAGAGGCCTATCACCAGAAGCACAAGCTCCGCCGGCACGAGCCGCTGGCGGAAGTCTTTCAGTCCGTGTACCCGGATGAGAAGGCATTCACCGACTCGCCCGCTGCAGCCCTCGTGAATGGGTACGTCGGCGGGCGGCGAGCCCCGGAGCGCCTCGAAGAAGACCGAACCCGCCTCGGCCTGCCCGACGCGATTATCGAGGAGCTCCGCCGCATCGCCGAGCAACGATACGCCGCGTGATGTCTGTTTCGTCCCTGTCCCGACCGCCGATGGATCGGGCCGCCCCCGCCGAGACGACGGAGGCCGTCTTCGCACTGGGGTGCCTCTGGGGCGCGGATGCGTGGTTCGGAGGAGTGGACGGGGTGGTGCGCACCCGCGCCGGCTTCGCAGGCGGAACCGCTCCGGGGCCCACGCACACAGATCCCGGCGATCACCTCGAGGCCGTTCGGGTCGAGTATGACGCGGACCGCCTCTCGTACACGGGGCTGCTGGATCGCTTTTGGGCGGGCCACGATCCGACCCAGACGGCGTCCAGGCGTCGATACCGCCACGCCCTGATGCCCCAGACGCGGACACAGGCCGAACGGGCACGCCACTCGCGCGAAAAGTGGAGGGCGAACTCCGGGGCAGAGGCGACGATTCAGATCGTCGACGATGCGACCTTTGTCCCGGCGGCCCCGCACCATCAGAACTACAAGCTCCGGGACGACGACCGTCTCATGGCGGCCTTCCAGTCGCTGCTGCCGGACGAGGAGGCGTTGATCCGATCCCCCGCGGCAACGCTGACCAATAGCTACGTCGACGGCGCCCGCCCCCCGGAGCGCCTCGACGACGACCGGGAGCGTTTGGGCCTACCCCCCGATGCACTCGCCCGACTCAGAACCCATGCCGGAAGACAGCAGGGGTGGCGCGCGTTCGTTCGGGGCGAGGCCCGGCAGGAGCGGGCTTCGTGAGACGACCTGCACGGGAAAGAGGGAGCGATGGTCGGGGCCATCACGACGACGCAGGGGCCACTACCCCTGTCTTGAGACCAGCACTCTATTCATGTCGTCGATCAGTCGTCCCGCTCGTCCGGGGCAGGGGGGAGGCGCACGGAGAAGCGAGTGCCGCTCTCCTCCTCGGTCTCTACGTCCACGGTGCCCCCCAGGGCCGCCACGAGCCGATCTACGATCGACAGGCCCAGCCCCGTCCCTTCATACTCCCGATTCATGCCCTCGGACTCTTGCTTGAACGCCTGGAAGATGTCGGGCAGGGCCTCGTCGCTGATCCCGATGCCGGTGTCCTCCACCGCGAGCACGGTGTCGTCCCCCTCCGTCCTCGCCCGCACGTAGACGTCACCTCCTTCCGGCGTAAACTTGATGGCGTTTTCCAAGAGGTTCTCCAAGATGCGGTTCAGGGCCGCCTCGCTCCACCAACCTTCGAGATTCGATTCGCAAGACACCTGGAGCGAAAGGTCCTTCTCGTTGGCCTGCGGTCGAAGGAGCGCCACAGTGTCCTCGACCACCGCCGACAGGTCGACGGGTTCCCGGTCCAGGTTGTACGTGCCGGCCTCCAGGCGGGAGAGTTGGAGGACCGACTCGAGGGTCTGCTGGAGGCGGGTGCCGCTCTGGTACACCTTTTCCGCGAAGACGCGGGCGCGACCCTCCAGTTGCTCCTCCAGAATTTCGGCGAAGCCGGTAATCGACGTAAGGGGGGTACGAATCTCGTGGCTCATGTTGGCGAGCATCGCGGACTTGAGCTGGGCCGCCGCCTCGGCCTCCTCCTTCGCTGCCTGCAGCTCGGCCTCTCGGTCGATGTGTTCGAGCACCAGGGCCGCATAGCCCCCCAGCACTTCGAGCAGGCGCAGGTCGAACGCGTCGAAGCCTGTGCCCTGGGCCTCCCCTACGGCAATCACGCCATACTCGCCGATGGGCACGCCGGCGACCGTCTGGAGATCGCCGTAGTCGAGATCGTTGTCCAGCGTCCCAGGGGGGACCACTACCGCTTCACCCGCCCGAAGGGCCCGGGCCGAGACGCTGTCTCCGTCCGTAGGCTGCGAGACGGGATCCGGGACCCGAACGTGCTCTGCCTTGGTCGTCTTCTCGGGCGCGATGCACTCGTCCGCTACGAAGGCGGTATTGTTCAGGGGATAGTCGAAGGTGTCCCGGAGCACCGTATGGATGTGGTCGGACACCGCCTCGGGACTATCGGCCGCGAGGAGCTTTCGCGTCGTCGAGTACAAGGTTTGGATCTTGCGACGTTGCTCCTGCAGGCGTTGTTCGCGCCGCCGCCGGTCCGTGACGTTTTGGGCCGAGCCCACTAGGTACTCCACGTTGCCGTCGACGACTACGGGAGCGACGTGGATTTCCCAGTGGGTCGTCTCGCCCTGGATGGGGAGTTCGTGGACCGTTGAAATTTGCTCTTGCTGCCGGACGCACTCGCGGTAGTCTTCTTCGATGGGACGACCGTGCTGCGGGCCGAGGATCTCGGTGGGGCTCTTGCCTGCGAGCTCTTCCATCGTGAACCCGGAGGCGTCCAGAAGGGCCGGATTCGCGCGCTGGACAGCGAAATTTTCTCCCTCTACGGTGCAGACAAAGAGTCCGTTCTGGGCATTTTCAAAGAGCGCTTCGGCCTGTTCGAGCTCCCGCTTCTGGCGTCGTCGCTCGGTCACATCCCGGACGATGCCGTCGAGGTACCGTTCCCCCTGCCGTTCGATTTGCGTGATGGACGTCGCGACCCACCGCGTGTCTCCCCCAAGCGTTTCGACTCGCAGAACCTGGTCCTCAACGGAGTCCTCCTGCTTGAGAGTCTCTAGAAGTCGCCTCCGGTCGGCGGGATCAGCGTATAACTCCCCAGCGTTGGTTCCGATCAACGCCTCTGCAGAGCTAGCCCCGTAGAGGGTCGCCAGGGCTGGGTTGGCACTGATGATCTCCCCGTCCTCGGTCGTCCGGAATACCCCCACGGGGAGATTGTCGACCACCCGCTCGTACCGTTCCAGTTCCTGCTCGCGCCGTCGCCGCTCGGTGATGTCCCGCTGAACGGAGACCCAGTGCTCGGGCGCCCCGTCCTCATCCTCGACGGGGGCGAGGCTCCACTGTAGCACGTACGGCGTCCCGTCCTTCTGGTAGTTGATCGTCTCTCCGGACCAGGGCTCTCCGGCCTTCAGGGCGTCCCGGATGGAGTCGAGGACGTCGCGGTTGGTCTCCGGTCCCTGCAGGAGGCGGGGCGTCTCGCCGATGAGCTCCTCCCAGGCGTAGCCGGTCATCTGCTCGAAGGCCGGGTTGACGTACTCGATGCGCGGCCCCGGTGGATCGATGGGGTCGGCCTCCGTAATGACGACGGCCTCGGACGACTGCTCAACCGCCTCGGACAGGAGCCGGAGCCGTTCGGCGTCACGGTGCCGCTCGATGGCCAGAGCCGTCAGGGACCTGATGTTCTCGATCAAGGTCCAGTCGGCGTCGGTTGGGGCACCCGGTTCCTCGTAGTACATGGCGAAGGTGCCCAGGATTTGATCCTCCGAGCCCCGGATAGGGACCGACCAGCCCGCCCGCAGGCCGTGCTCGGCGGCCAAGTCGCGGTAGTCCGCCCAGCGCGGATCGGTCTGGAGGTCCTCGGCGACCACCGGAGCGTCCTCGTGGATTGCTGTCCCGCAGGAGCCGGCCCGTGGTCCAATCTCCAGTCCGTCGACCGCTTCGTTGTAGGCGTCGGGCAGGCTCGGCCCCGCCCCGTGGTGGAGACAGTTCTCGGACTCGTCGTACAGCAGAACGGAGCCCAGCGTGCCGGGACGGAGGTCCTCGATTTTGGTCACCAGCTGCCGCAGGATCTTTTGGAGCGGCGCACCGTCGAGCACCTGTCCGAGGAGTTCACTCTGCAGCTGGGCCCATTCCTCCGAACGTTTCCGGCGCGTGATGTCCAGAAGCACGCCACTGTAGGTGAGATGGCCGTTTTGCCGGTCCGGCTCGGCGGAGTCGAGGAGCCAGAGCCGTTCTCCCTCTGGCGTCTCGAACGGGATTTCTAGGGTCCAGGGCTGCTCGCGGTCCAGGGCCTTCTCGAACGCCGCTTGGACCCGGTCCCGGTCGGGGACAGGCACGTGCTCCATAAACCGATCCATGAAGTCGGGCGCGTCGGCAGACATGCCGAGCAGATCCTCCGCCCGGTCCCCCACGAACTGGTACTCGAGCGTACCGTCCGGCCCGGCAGTCAGCTGGTAGGCCGTTCCAGGGAGGCTCTCGGATATGCCCTGATAGCGCGCCTCCTGGACGGTCTCCTCCTGGTGGGCCGTCCGGCGCCGTTCTAGCTTCTCCACGACCATGTCGGCAAGATCCTCGAGGCGATGCACCTGCTCCGCGGTCGGGGCGTGCGGTTCAGTGTCGAGCACGCAGAGCGTTCCGATCGCCGGCCCGTCGGGGACGATGAGCGGCGCCCCAGCGTAGAAGCGAATGCCCGGCGCGCCGGTGACCTGCGGAAACGCCTCGAAACGCTCATCCTCGGTCGCGTCCTCGACGACCAGCGGGTCCTCCGATTGGATCGCATGCGCGCAGAAGCTTGACTCCAGCTCCCGCTCCGTCGTGTCGGTTCCGACCTCCGCCCTGGACCATTCGCGCTCTGCGTCCACGAAATTGATCTTGGCGACGGGGACCCCGAAAAGGGTTGAGGCCACCCGAACGATCCGGTCGAAGGCGTCCTCCGGGGCGGTGTCCAGGATGTCGTAGCGGCGAAGGGCGTCGAGGCGTGCGGCGGTGTCGGCGGTCGGCTCGGCGGTCATGGCGAATCGAGAGGTGAGCGACAAAACACGCGCTCCTGCACTGCCCCACCTGAGTCACTTCGATCGTGCGCCGACCTCAGGAACGTTCAGTGTCCTCTTTGCACTGGGTCCTTCCCTCATCGGGCAGGGCCGTCATGCGGAGCGCGGAGGGGAGAATATCTCTTTTCTGCTACCAAGTACGTACACAAGACGCGTACAAAGTGGTCCCCTTCGGAATCAAGGGGGCCGACGCGGGACCGCAGAGAGACCGTCCGCCGGGGGCAATCATCCTGTCAGCAGGCCCGCCGCGACGAACGCGAGGGCGGCCAGTCCGGCCTGCACGAGCGCGTAGGGCAGCTGCGTATTGACGTGGTCCACGTGATCGGACGCCGCCGCCATCGAGGAGATGATGGACGTGTCGGAGAGGGGCGAGGTGTGGTCGCCGAAGATGCCGCCGGACAGCACCGCCCCGAGCATCAGCGACGACGGGAGCGCAATCTCGACGGCCAGCGGCATCACCACCGGAATGAGGATGGCGAACGCGGTCCACGACGAGCCGAGTGTGAACGAGACGAAGCTCGTCACGGCAAACACAAGCACGGGCATCCACCAGGCGGCCCCGGTGTCGCCCACGAGCTGCACCACGTACGTGCCCATCTCCAGGGCCTGCGACACTTGTCCCAGCGCGAAGGCGAGTACCAGGAGCAGGGTGACGGGCACGAGGCCGGAGGCCCCCGTCACGACCCAGTCCATCGACGTGCTCGGCGCGAGGGTGGGCCGGCCGCTCCAGAGCGGCCGCGGAATCGCGTAGAGCAGCAGGGCCGCGCCCAGGGCCGTGCCCACCGCCCACAGGACCGCCGTGGAGCCGCTCCCTTGCATCAGGTTGCCGTCGCCCGTTACGTAGAGCCCGACGAAGATCATGGCGACCATCACGGCCACCGGAATCAGCAGGTGACGCGCCCGTGGGGTCACGTGGTCGGGCGGGTCGATGCGGGCCACCTCCTCCTCGACCATCGGCTGGGCGTCGGGGCGCAGGACGTTGCCCGTCTCCTCGGCCCGCTCCTCCGCCCGCCGCATGGCGCCGAACCGCCACCCCGTGAGGGCCAGCACGAGCGAGAAGCCGATCGCGAACAGGGCGAAGAAGTTGAAGAGCACCGCCTCCGCCAGCACCGCCACGGCCGTCTGCGAGAGCTCCTGCGCGCCGAGCAAGCCGAGGACGAACGCGCCCCACCCGTTGAGCGGGATCGACATGCACACCGGCGCGCAGGTGGCATCGCAGTAGTAGGCGAGCTTCTCACGGGGCAGGTTGAGGCGGTCGAACAGGGGGCGGCTCACCGCGCCGACCGTGAGGGACGAGATGTTCGACTCCACGAAGAGCACCACGCCGATCCCCCAGGCCAAAAGCTCCGCGCCGCGTCGACTCTCGCCCCATCCCCGCGACCGCGCCCAGTCGATAAAGCCCTGCACCCCGCCAGAGACCTGCACCAGCGCCACGAGGCTGCCCACCAGCAGGCAAAAGACGAGGATGCGGACGTTGCTCTCAGAATCGAAGACCGCTACGATCTGCTCGGCCAGCTCGCGGAGCCCCGCCACCGGATTGCCGCCCGCGAGGATGGTGGTGCCGAGCCAGAGCCCGGCAAAGAGCGAGAGGTAGATCTGACGCGTCCAGAGCGCCAGCGCGATGGCCACGACGGGCGGAAGCAGAACGATCCAGTCCATCTACATGTCAGCCAGCGTCGTGCGAACGTGGTGAAGAACCGTGCTGAGCTCGGCGGTCGGGGTCGGCGAGTCGTAGTCCGACAGAGTGTGCGTCACGAGGGAGCGACAGTCGTGCTCCGACGCGCTGGCCAGGTGCGGCGCGTCGGCCCACGCCGCGTGCGGCCGGTACGCTCAGGCGGTGTCCTGGGGGAACGATCGACCTCGTACCGCGGAGGCCTCGTCTTGAGGACGAGAGGAGACGTCGACGACGTAAACCTCACGGAGGCTACTGGTTAGCTCCATTCGCTTCATCGCACCGCGGCCGCCCGGCGGAGGGGCCCAGGTCGAGCCCGGCGAAGAGGTTGTTAAGCGACTCGGCCAGCGTAGGGTGGGCGAAGGGCGCCGACTGGAGACGATCGACTGGCAGTTTGCCCATCATGGCCGTTTGCAGGACGGACATCACCTCGCCGCCCTCGATGCCCAGGATGGCCGCGCCGAGCAGTTGGTTCGTCTCCGAGTCGATGACCGCTTTCATGAGGC
>NZ_JBDGQQ010000082.1:0-10200 GCF_042218895.1 Salinibacter sp.
GCAACACCGAGGTGCTCGACCGCATGCGCCGCACCTACACCCGCGAGGAGTACCTGGCCCTCACCGAGCGGGCCAAAGAGCTCTGTCCCGGCCTCTCCCTCTCCACGGACCTCATCGCGGGCTTCTGCGGCGAGACCGAAGCGCAGCACCGGGACACCCTCTCACTCATGGAGGAGGTGCGGTACGACCACGCCTACATGTTCAAGTACAGCGAGCGGCCCCAGACCTACGCCGCGCGCAAGTACGAGGACGACGTGCCGGAGGACGTGAAGCAGCGCCGCCTCGAAGAGATCATCGAGCTGCAGAACCAGCACTCGGAGGAGAGCAACGAGGAAGAGATCGGCCGCGTCCACACCGTGCTCGTGGAAGGCACCAGCAAGAAGAGCGACGAGCAGCTCTTCGGCCGCACGGACACGAACAAGGGCGTCGTCTTCGACCGCGAGGACTACGAGCAGGGCGACTACGTGCGGGTCCGCATCGACGACTGCACCTCCAGCACGCTCCTGGGCACGGCCCTCGAAAAGACGACGCTCGGAGAGGCCGCGCAGTCCGACTCGATTACGACCGAGCCCGCGATGGCGTAACTCCGGTGATGGTGTTTACCTACTATCCCGACATTGACACGCTCGACCTCCATCTGGACGTGGAGCACGAAAAAGGGCGGCTGTGTGTCCGACAAGCTGCTCAGGATCCCGCTGACCCTTCTCGGCAATCGGAAACGGAGACGCACGAGGTGAGATCCCTCCGGCCAAACCTTCGCACACTATCGAGGCGATCGCCTGGAGGCACTGACGATCGAACACGCGAGTCGTCGCGCCCCGGCAGCATGGGGCATCGAATCGCTGCGACGAGAGGCTGCGCAGGTGGCCGCCACGACGGGCCGCATCGTCGAATCCGTCACGCACGACCTCCGTCGAGACCGCACCTCTTTTCAGACGGGGGACTTGGGCCCCCAGTCCCCACACACGTCGGACGAAGCCGTACAGGAATACAACCAGATGATTGACGAGATTGGAAAGACATCAGCCGCGGCATAGTCACGGGCTGGTAGGTGCTCCCCCTGCTCTGTTCAACGGGTACGCGGTATGCCAACCACTTCTGCCCCCACAACCCACCGCTGGACGCGTCAGGAGTACCATGCCCTTGCCGACGCGGGATTTTTGGGCGAGGACGACCCGGTCGAATTGATCGAAGGGGAAATCGTCCAGATGAGTCCTCAAAACACGCCGCATGCCGTTGCCGTCCGCCTTGCCCGCCGCGTTCTGCAGCGGATATTCCCAGGCGACGAGTATCTAGTCGACGAGCAGTTGCCCCTCGCCCTCGGCCCCGATTCCGAGCCGGAGCCTGATGTGTCGGTCGTGGAGGGGAACCCACGCGACTTCCTCGAGGAGCATCCTGCCTCGGCCGTGCTCGTTGTTGAGGTGGCCGACGCATCACTTCAGTTCGACCGGACTCGAAAGCGGGAGCTTTACGCCCGGTACGGCCTCCCCGAGTACTGGATCGTCAACCTCGTCGACCGGCACCTGGAGGTTCACCGAGCGCCGACGGACGACGCGTACGCCGAAACGACGGTGCATTCCGCCGACGACGCGGCTTCGCTTCGGAACCATTCCGTCGCGGTGTCGGATCTCCTGCCGTAGCGTAGGAGACCGCTGCGGCTTTGCGCTCGCGGATTCAGGAATCTCCTCTTCTCTTCCCGCCCCTTGGCTTTGAGTAGGGCACAGCTCCGCCGGTCGTGGCGGGGCGCTGCACGGTGGCGACCCGTCGCCCCCAAGAAGCCCTATCATTTCTCCACACGTCGCCGTGTAAACCATTCTCGCGGGAGCTGTGTCTGACCCGCACGACGCGCCGAGGGAATGATCCGGTGCTTCCCCCGGCTCCCCAGCGACGCCCCGTCCCCCCCGTGCCGACCGACGCGCCTGACATCGCGAGCTCGATGGACGCCGAGGAACTGGTGGACCGGTACGGGAAGCGGGTCTACCACCTGGCCCTCGACCTGACCGGCGACCCCCACGACGCTGAGGACCTCTCACAGGAGGTCTTGGCGAAGGCGTGCCAGTCCCTGAACACCTTCCGGGGCGCGTCGAAGCCGTTCACCTGGCTCTACCGGATTGCGGTTAACACCTACCTGAACGGCCAGCGAGGTGCGGCGACGGAGGCCGAAATGCTACAACCCGATGTCGACACCACGCCGGGCGACGCCCGGAGCCACCCGTCCCCCAGCCAACAGGCGGAGCGGCGGCAGATACAGGCCGACATCGAGGAGGCCCTGGACGTCCTGTCGCCCCGCGAGCGGACGGCCTTCGTGCTCAAGCACGAGCACGATCTTCTGATCCGTGAGGTGGCCGAGGCGATGGAGGTGGCGCCGGGAACGGTCAAGAGCATGCTGTACCGGGCCACCCGCAAGCTCCGCGACGCGCTGTCGGACTACCGCGACGAGCGCTAAGCCCGTCGCTCCCTCAGCATAATCAAGGCATTCCCCGCCATGAGCACCCATTCGGAATACGAGGACCTGATGACGGAGGCGCTCTTTGACGAAATTGCGCCCGAGGACCGGCGCCGCCTCGACGAACATCTCGAGACGTGCGCGGACTGTCGCGACGAGTACGAGCGCCTGCAGGCGACCCTCGAGGTGATCGCCGACCGCGAGCGGGCCGAGCTCCCGCCGTCGTACTGGGCAAGCTTTCGTCGGCGGGTGCTGGAGCGCGTCGACCGTCCCGTCTCAATCGCCGAGCGGCTGTCCCGCTGGTGGCACTCCCTTCCCGTCCTGCTCCCGCAAACCGGGGGCCAGTGGGCCGTGCAGGGCGCCGTGGCCGTGCTGTTCGTCGCCCTCGGTCTCTGGATGGGACAGGCGAACATGCTCTCGACCCCGTCGGGCGGGACAGAGTCCCCCGACACGGCCCGCGAATCGTCCCTCTGGACGGATGTCCTGCTGGGACAGCCGTCCACCTCCCTCGAGCGAGAACGCGTTCGCCCTCGGTTTCGCGGCATCCGGGACCTCTCGTTCGACCAGGGCGCCGGACGGGTGCACGTCCGCTACAGCGTCGTCAACGAGATGAGCGTCAGCGGCCCGCCAGATGCCCCCGCAATCCGTCGCCTGCTGCGGGCAGCCCTTCTCAGCGATCGTCCTGCGCCGCAGCTGAACGCGGTCCAGACGCTGGAGCAGGCGAGCGTGCGCCCCACCGACGATCTGGTGCGCGCCCTCACCGTTCTCCTCCGCACCGACGACAATTCGGCCCTCCGGGTGCGGGCCGTGCGCGCCCTTCGCCGCATGCATGCGGACACGCCCCTCGACGCCTCCACGCGAAGCCTGCTCGTCGGCCTCGTGCTCGACGACAATCCGGCGGCGCTACGCATCGGAGCCCTGCAGACCCTCCGGGCTGCGCCCGACTCGTCGGCGGAGTCCGGCTACCTCTACGCCCTGCGCGATGA
Source organism: Salinibacter sp. (assembly GCF_042218895.1). NCBI lineage: Bacteria > Pseudomonadati > Rhodothermota > Rhodothermia > Rhodothermales > Salinibacteraceae > Salinibacter > Salinibacter sp. The sequence continues at coordinate 3,433 of NZ_JBDGQQ010000082.1, forward strand.
TCCGAACGACTACCTGCGCTACCAGGCCCGCTCGGCCCTCCAGACAGTCGCCCTCAACGGCGCGTCCAATGCCGGGCGTCCGTAGACGAACGTTCCCACACCGCGTTTTTCTCGACCCATCTTCCCGACCCTCCATGACCCGCTTCGCCCGCACGTTCGCTCTCCTTCTTCTCACCCTCGCCCTCTCGCCCTCTCTCCTTTTCGCGCAACCGATTCAGCGCACGGAGGACGGGCTGGAGACGACGATTACCAAGTCATTCAGCGTCGAGCCCGGGGGGACGCTCGACCTCCACGCCACGAACGGGAGCGTCACCGTCACGGGCGGCTCCCAGAACGAGGTCTCGATCGAGGAGACCATCCGGTTCCAGAATGCCTCCCGCTCGGCGGCGAAGGAGTACCTCAACACCCATCCCACGCGCTACGAGCACACGGACAATACAGTCCGCGTCCGGGGCCCCGACGTGGACGACGATGACAGCTGGTTTGGCGACGGAGAGCCCGACGCGCAGTATCAGTACGAGGTGACGGTGCCCCGCCGCTTCAACGCCACCGTCCGCACCGGCGGGGGCTCGGTGGAGATCAGGGGGCTGGAGGGCACGGTCGACGGGCAGACCGCCGGGGGCTCGATCGGGGCCAAAAACATCGTCGGCGACGTGAAGGTCGAGACCGCCGGTGGCTCTGTGACCCTCCGCTCGATCGATGGGACTGCTCAGGGAAATACCGCCGGAGGGTCGATTGAGGCCGACAGCGTCACCGGCGAACTCCAGCTGGAGACGGCTGGCGGTTCGATTGCAGTGTCGAGCGCGGGCGCCCGTGTCGACGCCGAAACGGCCGGGGGTTCGATCAAAGTCGACGGCGCGCAGGGCTCCGTGCGGGCCAACACGTCCGGCGGAGACGTCACCGTTCGCGGCGCGTCCGGATCGGTGAACGCCGAAACCTCAGGGGGCGACATCATTCTTGAGGACATCGGCGGGGACGCCACGGCCGAAACGTCGGGGGGCGACATCGAGGGGCGCGGGCTCCGCGGGGCCGTCGACGCTGAGACTTCGGCGGGGGACATCGAGCTTCGCGGCGTGGAGGGCCCCGTTCAGGCCGAGACCTCCGTGGGAGATATCGAGGTTCAATCCGTCGCCACGTCGTACGCCACAGATCCGGCGATGGACCTCACGACCTCGCACGGCGACATCCAGCTTACCGTGCCTGCCTCCCTGCAGGCCTCCATCCAGGCGAAGGTCGAGGATCAGATGGGGGGCGGCGACCCGGACAACATCCGGAGTGACGTTCCCCTCACGCGCGAGGGCGGCGACGGCGAGCCGCTCCGGGCCCGCGGCGACATGAACGGCGGCGGTCCGGGCCTCCGGCTCGAGACCTCCGGAGGGTCAATTCAGATTCGCACGAGCGAGAACTGACCGAACCCGAAAAGCGCCCCCACTGATTCTCAGTCCGACGATTCGGGATGGCTCAGCGCGCTCGTGGCCGTCAGCTCGTCCGGGTTCGGCGCCCGGGCCTGCACGAGCAGCGCCTCGATGAGGCCCCGATGCTCGTCCGGGTTCCGGCGCGCCTTCAGGATGGCCTCGTGGTCGAGGGCGTTGATGCGGTCGTTCATGGCGCGGAGGGCGTCCATCGAGATGCGGAGGGCCGTCGTCACCGGCATGCGCTCGGGGTTGACGTCGATGCCGAAGTGGCCCTGGTAGCCGTGTAGCTTGAGGAGGTAGAGCAGCGCCTCGGCCTGCTCGGGACTAATGGCGCCTACGTTCTGGTCCTGGTCGTAGTTGCCGAGCGGCTGGCTATTCCAGTGCGTGTGGGCGAGGCGTCCGTCCGACAGGGGCCACGAGAAGGCGTAGGCCAGGTCCTCGTAGCCCATGTGGACGTGCCCCACCTCCGGATTCATGCCCACGAGCGAGTGGCCCTTCGCCAGCAGCTCTTGGTTTACCTCCGCCTCCAGCATCGACTCCACCTGCTGCCCGAGCAGCACTCCCTCCGGGGTCGTGGGGAAGAGGGTGTGTCCGCGCGGCTCGTACGGCTTCGGCTCAAAGGCGATGCGGACGCCCGGCACCGCGTCCATCGCCTCGGCCATCCCCGCCGCGAACCGCTTGCGCATCCGCATGAAGTTGATCCCGAACGCGTTCTCGAACCCGTCGATGCCCGGCCACACGACGCAGAAGTCCGTCCCCAGCTCCTTGTTCAGCTCCAGGCTGCGCTTCAGGCGCCCGATGGCTTTGTCGCGCACGTCGTCGTCCGGGTTCGAGAGGGAGCCGAACTCGAAGTCCGCGTCGTAGAACAGGAGCGGGATCACCGTCACGATCCGGATGCCCGTGTCCTCGACGAAGTCCTGCCACAGGTCCAGGTTCTCCTCGTTGATCTCGTTCGGGTAGTGCGCCTCCAGGCCCACGAGGCCGTCGTCCTTCAGCGGCGCGGCCATCTCCAACCGCTCCTCGATCGACTTGTCATCCTTGTACTTGTCGTGGAAGCGGCTGTCGAACGGCGTGAAGTACCAGATACCGGCTGTGAACCTGAGGTCGAGTTCGAAATTGCGGAGGTGCTCCAGGCGCTCCTCGGGGATCTGCGGCTCGGCCTGGTCGCGGAGGTCGGGGAGGGGCATGGCGGTGAGGGGCGAAGGGAGAAGAGCAAGAGGCGATTTCTTTGTGATAGGGTACCGAAGTAATCGGGCGAAGACAATCGGTTGCAGGCACGGAGGCACAAAAGCCATGGAGGCATGGACGCCTGGAAGCATGGAAGCAGAAACGCTGTTGCCTTTATGCATCCGAAGCCTCCACGCATCCACGCGAGACCGGTTGCCGACCGGCGTGTCAGTTGATAGATTGCGATCCTTGACAGGCCTATGCACCAATCCGACCGCTCTGTGCACCTCCTCGGCATCGATCTCGGCACGACCGGCAGCACAGCGATCGTCCTCGACCCGTTCGGCACGGTGGTGGCCCACGCGAGCCACAGTGTCGAACCGGACGTGCCCCGCCCGTCGTGGAGCGAGCAGGACCCGACGGACTGGTGGGACGCGACGGTGCAGAGCATTCGGGCCGTGCTCGCCGACGACGCCGTGACGCCCGAGACCATCGCGGGGATTGGCCTCACAGGACAGATGCACGGCCTCGTGCTCCTCGGCGCAGGTGGCGACGCGCTCCGCCCGGCCGTCCTCTGGAACGACCAGCGCACCGGGGCCGAGTGCGACGCGATCACCGAACGGGTGGGGGCGGACGCGGTGGTGGAGCACACGGGCAACCCGGTGCTGCCCGGCTTCACGGCCCCAAAGATTGAATGGGTGCGCACCCACGAGCCGGAAATCTACGAGCAGACCGAGGCCTTCTTGCTACCAAAGGATTATCTCCGCTACTGTCTCACCGGCATCCAGGCGACGGACGTGTCGGACGCCTCCGGCACATCGCTGTTCGACGTGGAGCAGCGGCGATGGTCCGACGCGATGTGCGAGGCGGTGCAGGTGCCCGAGGCGTGGCGGCCGCGGGTCACGGAATCGGCGGCGGTGAGCGCGCGGGTGCACGCTGCGGCGGCGGAGGCCACCGGGCTGCCCGAAGGCACGCCGGTCGTGGGCGGGGCGGGCGATCAGGCGGCGCAGGCGGTGGGCACCGGGATCGTGGAGCCCGGCAGCGCTGTCGTCACGCTGGGCACCTCGGGCGTCGTTTTCGCGCCCACCGCCTCTTACCAGCATGATCCGGAGGGGCGCCTGCATGCCTTTTGCCACGCGGCCCCGGACACCTGGCACCTGATGGGCGTGATGCTGTCGGCCGCTGGGTCGCTCCGCTGGTACGTGGACCTGTTTGATGATTTGCTGGACTCGGACGCGGAGGCGCGGGGCTACGAGCGGCTCCTCGCCGAAGCGGACGAGGTCCCGCCCGGCGCCGAAGGACTGCTCTTCCTCCCCTATCTCAGCGGCGAGCGCACGCCCCACGCCGACCCGAACGCCCGCGGCGTCTTCTTTGGACTGCATCACCGCCACGAGCGCGCCCACCTCACGCGGGCCGTGCTGGAGGGGGTCGCCTTCGGGCTGCGGGAGTCACTCGACCTGATGCGGGCCCGGGGCGTGGCGCCGACCGAGGTGCGCGTCTCCGGCGGCGGGGCGCAGAGCGAACTCTGGCGGCGCATCCTGGCGACCGTGCTCGACGCGCCGCTGGTCCACACCACGACGCCCCACGGCGCGGCGGTCGGGGCGGCCCTCCTGGCGGGCGTGGGGGGCGATGTCTTTCCGGACGTGCCTACCGCGAGTCAGGCCGCCGTGCAGGTGCAGGGCCGCACCGCCCCGATGGACGCCACGGACCCGTACGATGCGCTCTTCGAGCGATACCAGGCCCTTTACCCCGCCCTGACCGATCAGTTCGACGCCCTGGCCGAGGCCACGGACGCTCACGACGCGAACTCCTGACGCCCGGGCGCCTACATACGTCTCCGCCTCCGCCGAATGTCTTCGTCCCCCGGCTGCATGACGCTCGCCCAGTCGCCACGACTCCGGCTCGTCACGTTCTCGGCGCTCTACCTCGTGCAGGGCATCCCCACCGGCTTCATCACCATCACGCTCGCCGCCCTTCTGGCCGAGCAGGGCTACTCGGCCGGGGCCGTCGCCGCCCTGATGACCATCAACTACGTGCCCTGGGGCATCAAGGTGCTGTATGGGCCGTGGCTCGACCGCCACTCGCACTCGGCCATGGGCCGTCGCCGGCCGTGGATCCTCGTGGCGCAGTGTGGCATGCTCGTGTCGCTGGGCGTGCTGCTGGCCGTGCCCGGCGTGCAGGGCGTGGGCCTCGTCCCCATCGCGCTCATCATCTTCGTCTACAACCTGTTCGGGGCCCTGCAGGACGTGGCGACCGACGCCCTCGCCGTCGACCTCCTGGATCCCGATGAGCGTGGGTTCGTGAGCGGGGCCATGTGGAGCAGCAAAATCGGCGGCATCGCCATCGGGGGGGCGGGCATGAGCATGGTGCTCAACCAGTTCGGGTGGCGGCCCGCCATCGCCGTGCAGCTCGTGCTGCTGCTCATCGCCGTGGGGTTTCCGCTGCTCTTGCGGGAGCGAGCCAGTGATCGGTACTGGGCGCCGTCCGCCACGAACGCGACCTCCCCCGCCGACCCGACGGACGCGGCGGCCCACGAGAGTATCCGCGACGTGGTGGCGCGGCTCGTGGACACGTTCCGGCGCCCCGTGGCGTCGATCCTGGCGCTGCTCGCGCTGCTGGCCGCGGTGCCGACCCGCATGATGGTCACCTACGGGCCGGTCTTCACGGTGCAGCAGCTCGGGTGGACGGACACGGGCTACTCCCAGTTCGCGGGCGGGCCGGCGCTGCTGGCCGGGGCGGCGGGGGCCGTTCTCGGCGGCTGGCTCGCCGATCGGCTCGGGCGGCGCCGCATGGTGGCCGCGGCGGCCGTCGGCATCATTGCCACCTTCCTCGCGTTCGCCACGACCCGCCCGTGGTGGTCGGTCTCGGGTCTCGTCGTCGCCTTCCTACTGGCCGGCATGTTCTTCGACATGACCCTGCGCATGTCGCTGCAGGCCATCTACATGACGACGACGCGTGACGCGGTGGCGGCCACCCAGTTTACGATCTACATGACGCTCGGCAACATGAGCAACGTGGTGGGCAGTGCCCTCATTACGCCGCTCGATGCTCTGCTCGAGGCCCGCTCCATCTTCCTCTGCGCCGCCGTCCTGGGCGTGGTGCCGCTCGTGCTCCTCCGCTGGCTCCCGCCCATCCCGACCCCCGATGAGAAACCAACCGACCGTCCTTCGCTCACAGATGCCTCCTGAGTACTCCGCCCCGTGCGCGTCCCCTTCAGCCCCTATTCTCTCCGCGAATTCGTGCCGATGGTGTGGCGCCGCTTTACCGGCCCGCCCCCTCGCCCCGCCTCCCTCGACCGAGACCTGCGGATCCGCGACGCATCCCCGCACCGAACGATCGGCTTCGTGGGCGACATCTGCCCGCTCTTCGGTCGCGAGGCGCAATTGGGAGAGGGCGTGCGGGCCTTCCTGTCGGACTGCGACGTGGTGATCGGCAACTTCGAGGGGATTTTCTCGGACCAGGCCTGGAAGCCGTTCCTCATGAAGCACACGCCGGACATCTTTGAGGGCATGGAGCGGATCAAGCCCCTGGAGGACTGGGTGGTGTCGGTGGCCAACAACCACGCGACGGACTTTGGACCGGAGGCCCTGCGCCGCACGACCCGTCGCCTCGATCGCCGGGGCATTCGGTGGCTGGGGACCGCCGACCGGCCGCGCCTCTTCCTCGCCGACGACCTGAGCCTGACGGCCTGGACGTGGTGGCTCAATCGCCCGGGCGACGGCGCGGCCCGCTACGATCCGGGGGCCCCGCCCGCGCCAGGACTGCACATCGCGTTTCCGCACTGGGGCTACGAGCACGAGCGGCAGCCGCGGCCCGACCAGACGCCGCCCGACGGGTACGACCTGACGGTGGGCCACCACACGCACCTGCCCCAGCCCCTGGAGCGCCACGACGGGCAGCTGGTGGCGTGGTCGCTCGGCAACTTCATCACGGGCAAACAGCTCCCCGTCCTCGGCGAAGGCGCGCTGCTCAGGATCGACCTCGCCCCCTCTCCGACCGGCCCGCCCGAACTCACCCGCGCCCGTTACCGCGAGATCGATCTGGACCGCGACCGCCACCGGTGCCACGTCACCCTCCGCCACCCCGAGCCGCCCGCCCCCCAACACCTCACCCCCGACGACGATTCTTGAATCCCCACCTCCTTCCCTCTTACCCCTTCCCTCTTACCCCTTCCCTCTTACCCCTT
>NZ_JBDGQQ010000082.1:10300-18940 GCF_042218895.1 Salinibacter sp.
CCTCTTACCCCTTACCTCTTACCCCTTACCTCTTCCCTCTCACCCTTCTCACCCGCGCCCCCACGCCCAAACGTCCCATCTGCCATTCCCCCCGCTGACCCTTACATTAGACCGCTGCACGCTCAAGCCACCAACCGACTGCGTTTTCGATGCTCATCTACGAAGTCAACCTGACCGTCGACGGCGACGTGCCCGCCCGCTACAGCTCGTGGCTGCGCGAGCACATCCGCGAGATGCTGGAGCTGGACGGGTTTGAGGCCGCCGTCTGGTACGCCCGCACCGACGACGGCGACACGGTGCCGGAGCCGGACGAGCCCACCGGGACCCGGGACTGGACGGTGCAGTACCAGGTGCGCGACCGCGAGGCCCTCCAGGCCTACTTCGACGAGCACGCCGACGAGATGCGCCGCGAGGGGACCCAGCAGTTTGGCGATCACGTGACGGCCGACCGGCGCATCCTTGAGCAGAAGCGTCTCTTCCAGGCCCGGCGCAAGAAGGATACCGGGCCGGTGTAGTTCGCCTCCGTCACCTCAGTGGCCCCCGGCCTCCGCCAGCACGGGCCCCGTTGCGGCGGCCCCTGCGTTTAACACGCCGTCACCTCGGCGCGTCACGGCATCTTCAACGCCATTTGGGGCAGTACAGGGATCTCTCGGCGGTCGTGCGGGTGTGATTATACCCGCTTTGCGACAAAGTGGCAGGTTTTCTCGTCCGGGACCTGCCGCCCGGGTCTACAGCTCGCTCGCTGTCTGTCTCTCAACCGTTCCCCTCATGGACCGCGAATCGATCAAAGAACGCTTCGGCATCGTCGGCGAGTCCGACGCCCTGGAGAGTGTTCTGGACCAGGCGCGCCAGGTAGCCAACACAGACATCACCGTGCTGCTCCAGGGCGAGAGCGGCGTCGGCAAAGAACTCATCGCCCAGGCGCTGCACGAATTGTCTACGCGCCGCCACGAGCCGATAGTGGTCGTCAACTGTGGGGCCATTCCTGAGGGCCTCATCGAGAGCGAGCTGTTCGGGGCGGAGAAAGGCGCCTACACCGGGGCCGTCGAGGAGCGCGTGGGGTACTTCGAGGAAGCCGACGGCAGCACCATCTTCCTCGACGAGATCGGCGAGATGCCGCAGGAGGCCCAGGTGCGCCTGCTCCGCGTGCTCGAGACGGGCCAGTTTACGCGCGTCGGGGCGTCTCAGCAGCAGCAGGTAGACGTCCGGATCGTGGCGGCGACGAACAAGAACCTTGCTGAGGAGGTGCAGGCCGGGCGCTTTCGCAAGGACCTGTACTACCGCCTGAGCACCGTCCTCATCGACATCCCCCCGCTTCGGGAGCGCCCGGAAGACATCCTGCCCATCTTCGAAACCTTTCTGCACCAGTTCGCAAAGGAGTACAACTCGTCCCGCAAGCGGCTCACGGAGGACGCGAAGGAGTTTCTCGAAACGTACCGCTGGCCCGGCAACGTGCGCGAGCTCCGCAACATTGCCGAACAGGTGGCGGTCCTGATGCGCGACGAGGAGGTGTCGGCCGACGATCTGCGGCCCCTTCTGCGCGACACGGGCCAGGCGGCGCCCTCTACGGACCTCATGCGGATCGAAGAACAGCAGCGTCAGGATGCGGACGACGAGACCGGCACCAATGTCCGCGAGCGTGAACTGCTGTACCGGGCCATCCTTGAGATGCGCATGGACATGCGCGACCTCAAGGAGCAGATCGGCTCCCTGATGTCGAACGTGGGCGCCGTCGTGCCGCGCGAGGTGGTCGACCGGGGCGACTTTCCCGGCGATGATGACTTTGTGGTGGTGCACGATAGTTCCGGCGACGAAGCCCGCCCACCGCACCGCGAACGAGACAAACGCGGCGGGGGAGAGGTCGATTCCATCATGCGAGACGTCGTCTACGAGGTGGACGAGGAGGGCCCGGCCCGTCCCACTCCACGCAGGGACCCTCCCTCCACCCCGGAGCCCGAGCGGGCCCGCCCGACGGGCCCAGAGGAGAACACTGACGCGGACGCGGCCGACGCGCCTGAGGAGCTGCCCACGCTCGAGGAGGCCGAGGAGCAGCTCATCAGCCGGGCCCTGAAACGATTCGACGGCAACCGCCGGAAGACGGCTCAGGCCCTTGGCATCAGCGAACGCACACTCTATCGCAAGCTCAAGGACATCGATGAGGACCTGTGACTCCGACACGGAGGCACGTGGACGGATGGACGGATCATCTCCCCCCTCCCCGCCTCCACGCCCTTACGCTTCTGCGCTTTTCTCGAGCAAGGGGGCCGGCGTTGGACGACGTGCTCTGCTTGCAGCCGTCCTCGTTGTCGGCCTGCTATCAGGGTGCACCTACTACAGCTTCAGCGGCGCCAGCATTCCGTCTCACCTGGAGACCATCGCCATCCCAATCGCTCAGGATAACTCCACGAGCCCCATCAACACGCTGGGCAACGACCTGACGGAGGAGCTCACCAACCGCTTCGTCGACCGCACGAGCCTCTCGCTTACGACGAACGACTCGGAGGCGGACGCTCTCCTTGAGGCCACCATTCAGCAATACACAAATCGGCCCACGGGCGTGAGCGGCAACGAGCGGGCCACCACGAACCAGGTCACCATTCGGGTAAAGGTCCGGTACACGGACCAAAAGAAAAACAAGGAGATCCTCAACCAGACGTTTAACGGTGTCGCTAAATACAATCCCGGCGAGGCCGGGCTTTCGGGCAGACGGCAGGCCTTGCAGAACGCCATCGAAAACGTAGCCGACGACATCTTTACTACAGCCACCTCGGACTGGTAGCCGCCGGGGATTGGCTCACTCGTTCTCGTCGAAAAGGCCCGGGATGTCGACCAGCCGAACGCCGTCGGCGTCCCCGACGATCATCTGGCCCGTACCGCGCATCTGTGCCCCGCCAAACTTCCCGTCTTTCCGGAGCGCGTAGAACCGGACGCCGAAGTTGGGCTCGTCCTGATCATTGAGGAGCCGCGGCACCTTGGTGTTCTCCGCGATGCGACGGCAGGCGTCCAGACATGCCTTCTCGGGCGTGTCGCCCTCGCGCATCCGCTCTACGATGAGGTAGCTCGACAGGTTTTTGAGGTTGGCCTCTCCCCGCCCGGTGGACCCGGCTGCGCCTACGTCATTGTCGGCGTAGAGGCCGGCCCCCACGACGGAGGTGTCCGCCACCCGCCCCGGAATCTTGTAGAACAGGCCGCTGGTCGTGGTTACGGAGCCGATGTTGCCGTTGGGCGCGAGGGCCGAGCAATGGATGGTGCCGTAGTGCCGTTGCACCTCGCGCATCTTCGCACCTAGCGCTTCGTCCTTCAGGCTGTCGGGCGGCAGGTAGTCGTCTTCGTCCGACAGACTCTCCTTCCATTTCACCCAGATCTTACGGGCCCGTTCGGTGAGGAGGTCCGTCGTCTCAAACCCGTGCATCTTGGCGAACTCCTTCGCCCCTTCCCCCACCAGCCGCACGTGATCGGTCCGCTCCATCACCGTGCGGGCCACCCTTGAGGGCACCGGGATGTCCTCGAGAACCGCGACCGCACCGGCCCGGTGCGTCTTTCCCTCAACCACGCCCGCTTCCAGCTGCACGGTCCCCTCGGCGTTCGGGATGCCTCCATACCCTACGGTGATGTCGTCCGGGTCCCGCTCGACGATGTTTACGCCCTCGATGACGGCCTCCAGGGCCTCGCCGTCGTTGGCCATCACCTCGAGGGCTCGCTCGGCGGCGGGCTCGCCGTTGTCGCTGGCTACGACGAGGGGCCCGCCGTTTGCCGCGGCGTCGAAGGACGGCGCGCCCCCCTGCGCGGCCTGAGGAAGGAGGGCCGCCCCGGCCCCAGCCATCGAGGCCTGCTTCAGGAAGGTTCGACGAGACGGTGCAGTGGAAGACTCGTTGTCGGACATAGCTAGACGTTGCGGTTGAGATTGCGCGTCGAGGGATTTCGGTCGTCCACTCTGATCACCGTAGTGTACGGACTCGGAAGGGAATTAACAACGCCGAAGAAGTGAACGTGCAGCGGCCCGGGCCGGTCGGTCAGTACATCGCCGTGGAGCGCACCTCGTCGTGGCGGCGCATGTACTCGACCATTCGGGGCGCGTAGTCCGGGAATGCGGGACACGCGATGCCGGTGCCGTCGAGGGCTGCCTGCGCGTTGGTGGCGTCGTAGCGGGAGGGGTGGTCAAAGTAGTCGATGAGCTCCGGCGCGATGCCGAGCACACGCCCGACGCTGGTGCCCATCATCGTGCGGGCCACACTTGGAGAAACCGGCACGTATGCCACGCGCCTGTCCAGCAGGTCGGCGAACAGATCCAGGATGGCCTGAGTCGTGAGCGGCTGCGGGTCGGTGAGGTGGAAGACCCCGCCCTCGTGCTCCCCCGTGCCCAGCAGGTGGACCATTGCCGCCACCACAAAGTCGACCGGCACCAGGTTCACCGGCTCGGTGCCCGACCCGATGCGGACCATGAGCGTGAATTGTGGAAGCTTCCGGAGGGCATTCAGGACGAAGTACGGCCCGTCGAACTTGTCTGTCTCCCCGGTCTCCGAGTCGCCCACCACGATGCTCGGGCGAAAGATGACCGTCGGAATCTCGTCCATCCGGTCCTGCACCAGCACTTCGGCGTGGTACTTCGTCTCCTCGTAGAAATTCTTGAACCCCGCGTCGTGAACGAGGTCGTCCTCGTAGATCGTGCCTGTGCGCCGCCCCGACACGTAGGCGGAGCTGACGTACCCGAAGCGCTCAAGCTTCGGGCTCTGCGCAAGCAGGTCGAGCACGTGGCGGGTGCCGTTGACGTTGACCCGCCATCCCACGTCGCGAGGAATCGACAGGTCGTACACGGCGGCCAGATGGACCGCCCGGGTAATCTGCTCCGCCACCGCGTCGTAGCGATCACCGAGGGCCAGGTCCGGCTCCGTGATGTCGCCGGGCAGCACCTCGGCCCGCTCCGCGAGGCCAAGATCGGTGAGGAGCGTTCGGGTTCGGGCCTCGAACTTGGGCTGGACCAGCAGCAGAAACTCGTGCTCCGGCTCCTGCTCAGCAAGGGCGCGCAGGAGCCGTGTGCCGAGAAAGCCAGGAACCCCCGTGAGGAAAATCATGCGGTCCAGCGCCGGTAAGGACCAGACTGACGAAGAGGGCCCCGGGTGTCACCCAGGGCCTGTAGGTACGCGCCGTTCCGGGCGAGGTGCCGTGCATCCCCGCTAGGCCGCCGCTTCTTTTTCCTCTTCCGTGTCGGCGCCCATCACAGAGGCCACGGATTCATCGGCCACCTCCACCTCATCGTCGAAGAGGAACAGGAAGAAGAGGAGCACCGCGCCCGCAAAGATGGCCGGAATCCACCAGAAGGTGACCCACTGGTCCAGGGCCATCTCTTCGCCGGTGCGGATGAAGTTGTACAGCCAGCCCGCTAGTTGGGCCCCGATCAGCATACCGGCCCCGTAGGTCAGGAGAACGATGAGGCCCTGCGCCTGTCCCCGAATGTCATCGCTGGCCTTCTTGTCGACGTAAATCTGTCCCGTCACGAAGAAGAAGTCATAGCAGATGCCATGCAACGCGATGCCGGAGATAATCATCCACGTCACGACGTCCGGCGCCCCTACGGCAAACAAGCCGTACCGTACCACCCAGGCAAACATGCCCACGCCGAGCATCCACTTTACCCCAAGCCGCACGAAGAAGACCGGCATCAGGAGCATGAAGACGACCTCGGACATCTGCCCGATGGTCTGGACGGCCGCCACGTCCTGGAACCCGGTGCTCTGCAGGAAGACCTGCGTAAAGTTGTAGTAGGCCGCCAGCGGGATCGAGATGAGAAAGGAGCTCAGCAGGAAGACGTAGAAGGACGGGCTGCCAAGCTTCTCGAGCGCGTCGACCCCCACGATGCTACGCACCGACACCTCCTCCCCTTCGGCCGGCGGGGGCGTGTGCGGAAGGGTAAAGCTATACAGGCCGTACAGGGCGCTCACGCCCGCGGTGAGGTAGAGCGGGAACGTGGTGGAGGCCACGGTCACGTCCTGACTGAAGAAGAGGCCGCCCACGTAGCTCACGCTCAGGCCCGCGACGATCCATCCGATCGTGCCGAACACGCGGATGACCGGAAACTGTGACTCCTGGTCCGTCATGTTGTGGAACGCCAGCGTGTTGGCCAGGCTCATGGTGGGCATGTAGCACAGGTTGTAGGCCAGCAAAATAAGAATGAAGACGACTGGGTAGCCGATGACGGAGGGCGCCATGAACATGAACGCGGCCCCCAGAAGGTGGAGCGCGCCGAGCACGCGCTGGGTCGGGAAGTACCGGTCGGCGATCAGCCCCACGAAGAAGGGGGCCACGAGTGCAGCGATGGGGTTGACCGTAAAGGGCCAGTGGGTGAGGCCCTCCAAGCCGTTGGCGGACATGAATACGGCCACGGTCGTGTACCACGCGCCCCAGACGAAGAACTCCAGGAACATCATCGCGCTGAGGCGGGCCTGAATCGTACGGTTCATGGTGGGGAGTCCGGGCTGGTCCGCAGTTTTGTCGAGTCGCTATCATGTTAAAAAATCATGGCCTCCTCCACAAGCGCTTCCGAGGGGACGTTCTAAGGAAAAAGCGGAGCCGTCGTCCGTCTTCGAGGGGACGCTCGTCCCCAACTCGCGCATCGAGAGCCGACTCGGCCCGGAGTGATCCGACGCGCTAGGCACGGCGCCGCTACTGCGACGACGGGCTGTCCCAATTCTCGGCGAACGGAGGATCCATCCCCCCGCCCCCTCATACCTACGATCGCATCCTAGATTCGGAATTCCGCACCGGGCCGAAGTGCCCCCCTACCGAACGCCCAACGCTCAACCCACCAACCCTCAACGCCCACGCCCTTCACCCCCACGCCCTCCCATGCCCGAAACGCTCCCCCAACCGCCCGACGTCGACCGCGACCTCGCCCTCGACCACGGCCTCACCGGCGACGAGTACGACGAGATCCTGGACCGGCTCGGGCGCACGCCCTCGTTCGTTGAGCTCGGCATCTACTCGGTGATGTGGAGCGAGCACTGCTCCTACAAAAACTCGGTCGCCCTGCTCAAGACCCTGCCGCAGGAGGGCGAGCGGCTGCTGGCGGAGGTGGGCGAAGAGAACGCGGGCCTCGTGGACGTGGGCGACGGCAAGGCCGTGGCGTTCAAGATCGAGTCGCACAACCACCCCTCGGCCGTGGAGCCGTACGAGGGGGCGGCCACCGGTGTGGGCGGCATCCACCGCGACATCTTCACGATGGGCGCCCGGCCCATCTGCGCGCTCGACTCGCTGCGGTTCGGGTCGCTGGAGGAGTCGCGCGTCCGCTACCTGTTCGACGGCGTGGTGCGCGGCATCGGCGACTACGGCAACTCGTTCGGCGTGCCCACGGTGGGCGGCGAGGTGTACTTCGAGGACGCCTACGAGGGCAACCCGCTCGTCAACGCCATGAGCGTGGGCGTGGTGGACACGGATCGCACCGCCCGCGCCGCGGCCGAGACGCCGGGGCACTCGGTCCTGGTGGTGGGCGCCGCCACGGGCCGCGACGGCATCCATGGGGCCACCTTCGCCTCCGCCGAGATCGACGAGGACAGCGAGGAGGACCGCCCCAGCGTGCAGGTGGGCGACCCCTTCACCGAGAAGCTGCTGCTGGAGGCCACGCTCGAAGCGATCCGCGAGGGCGTCGTCGAGGGCATCCAGGACATGGGCGCGGCCGGGCTCACCAGCTCCGCCTTCGAGATGTGCGCGTCCAGCGGCACGGGCATGAACCTGCACCTCGACCGCGTGCCGACCCGCGAGGAAGGCATGACGCCCTACGAGATCATGCTGTCGGAGAGCCAGGAGCGGATGCTTGTCGTCTGCGAGCCGGGCGACGAGGAGGCCCTCGCCGAGATCTATGGGAAGTGGGACCTCAACGCCCAGCGCATCGGCACGGTCACCGACACCGGCCGCGTCCGCGCCTACTGGCACGGCGACGCGGTGGCGACGCTCGACCCCGCCCATGTGGCGGGCGACGATGTGCCCGTCTACGAGCGCGACACCGAGCGGCCCGCCTACCTCGACGAGACGCGCGTCTTCGCGACCAGCGACGTGCCGGACCTTGCCCCCACCGGCGTGACGGAGACGCTCACGACCCTCCTCGGCGCGCCCAATGTCGCCTCGAAGCGCTGGGTGCACGAGCAGTACGACACCATGGTGCGCACGAACACGGTGGTGGGTCCCGGCGCCAGCGACGCGGCCGTCGTTCGGCTAAAAGGAACCGGCAAGGGCCTCGCCGTAAAGACGGACTGCAACGGCCGCTACGTCTACCTGAACCCGCGGCGCGGCGCCCAGATCGCCGTCGCCGAGGCGGCGCGCAACGTCACCTGCGCCGGCGGCACGCCCGTCGCCATCACCAACTGCTGCAACTTCGGCAATCCCCACAACCCCGAAGCCTACTGGACCTTCGCCGAGGCCATCGGCGGCATGGGCGACGCCTGCCGGGCGCTCGGCGTGCCCGTGACGGGCGGCAACGTGTCGCTCTACAACGAGCACCCCGAGGGCGCCATCTTCCCCACCCCCACCATCGGCATGCTCGGCCTCGTCGGCGACATCGAGACCCAGCCCACCACGGCGGCGCTCCAGCGCGAGGGCGACGTGCTCTTCCTGCTCACCCCGAGCGGCTGGATCCATCCGACTGCCATC
>NZ_JBDGQQ010000083.1:0-24172 GCF_042218895.1 Salinibacter sp.
CAAACCGATAGATCGTGTTCGGAAACTCGACCGGCTCCGCCGCCCGCAAAAACGCCGTCACAATTCGCTCTTGCTCCTCGCGCGAGCGATCGAGGGTCGACGAAAGGGCCTCCTGCGCCGGCGGGTTGCGGTCCGGGATCGAGTACTTGTGCCCCACCACGAGCCCCGCACACGGGATTTCCAGCTCGTTGGCTAGCACCACCTCGGGCCCTAAGGTCATGGAGTTGACCTGGGCCCCAAGGCGCGGGAGCGCCCGGTTTTCGGCGGCGGTCTTGGACCGGGGGCCCTGCACGTAGGCGAACGTCACGGCGTCGGCCACCGACGCGCCCACCGAATCTGCCAAATCTTGGACCTGCTCGGTGACCCCTGGCGCGAACGGGCCTTCGTCGAATACGAGGTGTCCGTGTTCGGCTGAGGGCTCGGTGAACATCGTGCAGGCGGTGCCGTCGGGCAGGCGGTTGTCGAGCATGAGGAGGTCGTCCACCAGCAGCGGCCGGTAGAGGGGCACCTCGGCGTCCAGCACCCCCACCGAACTTGTCACCAGGAGCGCCCCGCAGCCGACGGCCCGAAGCGCCGCGGCCTGCGCGCGGTAGTTGATCTGGTTCGGGAGCAGACGATGCGGCAGCTCGTGCCGGAAGAGCACGTACGCCGGACGCTCGACCTCCCGCATCCGATACAGCGTCTGTGAGCCCCAGTCTGTCTCGATCTCCTCGGGGGCTAGATCGAGCTCGCCGGGCAGGGAGTCGGCGAAGGCACTTCCGAGGATGGCGGCAACACTCATGATGATGGAAGCCTGGATGCGTGGAGGCACGAACGCGTGGAGGCATACACGACTGTGCCTCCATGCTTCCATACATCCACACCTCCACGCTTAAAATTCGTACCGCAGACCGAACTGGAAGTGCCGCGGCGGCCCAACGTTTTTTTCCTCGATGGCCGATCCGGGAGGGCCGACCTGAATCTGATTGCTCTGGGTGGCGTTGTTGGCGAAGCCGCTGAGGTTTTTGGTGTTGAGGAGGTTGAACACGTCGGCGCGGGCCACTACGCGTCCGGCCCCTACCGGCCAGGCGTACTGCAGGCTCAGGTCGAAGCGGGTGGACCACGGCAGCCGGCCGCTGTTGCGCGAGGCGCCGGGCCAGCGGTCGCTGTTGCCTACGTAGGCGGCCCCGTAAGAGCGCCCGTCCCCGTTCAGGTCGCGCGTCCCGAAGATTGAGGCGTCGGGCACCCAGTTCACCGGCTGTCCGCTCTGGAGGAGGCTCGCCAGCGTCACCTGCAGTCGCTCCGTGGGATACACGGTGCCGATGGCGCTGATGACGTGCCGCCGGTCGTTCACCGATGGGCCCCACTCGTCCCCGTACCGGTTGGCGGTCTCGGCCCTGAAGTTGATGTCGTCGGTGTTGTTGCGGAGGCGCGAGAGCGTGTAGCTGAGCCGTCCGGAGTACCAGTCGTCGCCCCGATCTTTCACGAGATTGAAGTTGGCGGCCCAGTAGCGCGCCTCCCCCTCCGTCTCCGTCATCACGATGCTGCGGGCCACGCCGGGCTTGTAGAGCGGATTGCCGTTCGGTCCGAATTTGATGCTGCCGTTGTCGGTCCGCTGAAAGAGATCGACCGGGCGTGTCTTATCGGCCTCGAATCGAGATCGCACGAGGTCCGATGGGTCCCGGTCGGGATCCTGGCGGGCGGCCCGGAGCTCCTGAGCAGTGATGTCGTAGGGGGCTGGTGCATTCAGATCCCGCAGGCGGAAGAGGTCGTAGGAGCGGGTGTGGATGAGGTCGACGTAGGCGAGCCATTCGGCCCCAAACTGCCGCTGCACCCCGAGCGAGAACTGGTGCGTCTGCGGGTTCTCGTAGCCGTTCGGGTTCAGAATGCGCCGCTCGTTGCTAAAGGAGGCCTGAATCTCCTCCCGGCTCAGGTCCGCGGCGGTCGGGCCGCCCAGGTAGTCTGAGGTGGGTGGACTCGCGGTGCGGGTGCCGTTGAACGTCACCGCGTCGACGTTGGTGTCTTCCGGCAAGAGTCCCTGATCGATCAGCGAACGGATCTGGGCCTTGTACGCGGGATTGGTCGCGTTCTGCTCCAGCGCGTCGCTGACGACGGAGTAGACGATCTTGTCGTAGAAAATGCCGTAGCCCCCGCGCAGGCTCGTGCGCCCATCGATCGCGTAGTTGAGGCTGAGGCGCGGAGCCAGGTTGTTCCAATCAGCGTCGTCCGGACCGCCTGCCCCCTCCGTGAGGCTGTCGTAGTCCCACCGCAGCCCAGCGGTCACCGTCAGGTCCGGCACAGGCGCGAACTGGTCCTCGACGTACAGCCCAATCAGGTCTTGACGCGTGCCAAACGTGGAGGGCCGCAGCTCAACGCTGTAGTTGGTCACATTGATGTTCCCCGGCAGGATGCGTCCGAGCCTACGCGGCGTCAGTGACGCCCCGACGTCGGCAGTCCGGAAGGTTTCCATCTGTTGGGCGCTGAGCCGGACCGTGTAGTTGCCGTTTGGGTTCCCGCCCCCCGCTAAGCTGTGGTCGGACAGGAGCACGTCGGCCCCAGCCTTCAGGGTGTGACTGCCAAGCTGGTACGTAAGCTTCTGCTGGAACTGGAGCGTGTTTTCGACACTGTTGAACTGGTAGCCCGGGTGGCCGAGCACGGCGATGGGGGTGCCCTGAGGGTCCTGCACCCTCACCTGGGGGCTATTCGGATTGGCCGCGTCTGCATAGTCCCAGTTGAACCAGCTGTATTGCACGTTGCTCTCGTACACCAGCTGGTCGCCGGCGTACGTGGTTTGTATCGCCGCGTGCACCCCGTCCCGCTGCTGGGTGTTGGCGGCGCTGGCGAACGTGATGCCCCCGGTGAGCCCCCCGCCCTGGCGGTCAATTCGCACCCGGTTGGCGTTGAGTCGCACAGTAGAGCGCCAGCGGTCATTCCAGCGGTGGTCCACTCGGCCCGAGAAGTAGGTGAACTGGTTCTGACCGTTGATGGTCGTCGAGTCGAGGCCCGGCGTGGTAAGCGCATTGTTTTTCCAGTCGGTCGTGTGCTCCAGGTTGACGAAGAAAAACGTCTGGTCCTTCACGATGGGCCCACCGAGCGCAACACCAGCTTGATGCCGCTGAAAACCACTCTTCACCGCGTTGCCCGAGAGGTCACGCTGGGTGGGTACGGACTCATCCTCCGTGAACTCCCCATCGATGGGCTGCCCGGGCCGCGTGAGGTAGAAGCCCTCCCCCTCAAGCTCATTGCTGCCGGACTTGGTGGTGACGTTGAAGATGCCGTTGCCGGTGCGTCCGTACTCGGCGGAGTAGGTACTCGTAAGCACCGTCACGTTTTTCACGGCTCCCGTCGGCACCTCGAACTGAGGCCCCCCGAGAAACTGCTCGTTGTTGTCCATCCCGTCGATCAGGTAGTTCGTGTACAGGCCGTTGGCGCCGTTGATGCTGACGTTAGGCGCCTCAGGGAAAAAGCCGGTCGACGGGGTGACGTTGGGCAACCGGTAGAGGGCCTGGGTAAAGTTGCGGCCCTCCACGGGTAGGTCCTCGAGGGCGGCCGCCGACAGGCTTGAAGACACCTCTGCGTTGACCCGGTTGACCTCGGCAATGCCCTGTCCTCCCTCCACCACGACTTCTTCGAGCTCATACTCAGCCAGTGGTTGGAGGAGCAGGGTAACGCTCCGGGTGAAGCTGTTCCGGAGGCGAATGCCGGAGATGCGTGCTTCGTAGTACCGATTGTTCTCCTTGAAGAAGACCTTGTAGGTGCCCGCCGTGGACAATCCTCCCCACTGGGCTGTGCCCTGCGCGTTGGTTTGCTGCGTCGACTCGTAGCCAATTCCTTCGTTCACAAGGTGGATCGTCACCCCGGACACGGGGGCCTTTTCCTCGACGTCGAAGGCGTGGACCTCGAGTCCCGCCTGCGCATGCGCCACAGGCCCCGCTGCGATTCCAAGCAGGACTGTTAAGAAGGCAATAGACGAGAAACTCTTGTGTAAGAGGCGTGCGGTTTCGCGTGTGAACGTACTCATGTCAGGAGGAAGATGACTTTGCGGAACCCACCGAGGATTGGATGTGGTTACGTCCTGGGACGCCACGGGCAGGGTGAGCAGTTGGCGTGGGTAGACCCCGAGTGTCGTCGGGCCACGTGGGAGTTCTGGCACTGCGCGCAGCGCCCGTGCTCCCAGAGACGTGCAACGACCTGCGGACCTCCTCCGACATGCGGATTACCGATGCGGAGGACCTCCGCTGCTGATAGGCAGGGCGGGCTGCGATCTTTGCGGCCTCGCGGCCTCCCCAATCGTTCCCACGACGCCACGCGTCGAAGAGGTCGAAGAGAAGGGCACGCGACCTGGACGACGCCGGGGAGGCCTGTTCGGATTCAGCCCGCCAAGACGGTGGGTGGGGCACGCGAGCGGGGGCGACGCAGGTGCTCCTTCGAAGCGGATGCTACGGGGCGCCCAGTGTGTGTGGTCGGCCCCAGAATCGTACGAAGCCTGGCGAGAGGCCCTTTCGGAAGCGCGCCCCGGCGGCGCATGAGGGCCGCAAGCTCGGCGGGGTCGTTTACGTCGTCGCGCGCTTCGAGCAGAGTAGGGGCGGAGCGGGCCCGCTCAGAGAGGTGACGGGCCAGGGCCGAAAACAGGGACGGCGACTTCCAGGGAAGCGCCGCGAACGCTTGCCGCTCGAACTGCGATTGGGTGACCCCGATCAGGTACGTCCCGTCGCGGTCGGGCGTGGGGCCGAGTACTGGCGTGCCCTCCTCGAGATGACTTGCCACCTCCTGCCAGTCAACTTCATGCAGGCGCGGACAGTCGCTCCCGACGGCGATCACACGCTCGTAGCCCGCCGCAAAGGCATCGGCCAGGGCGTTGGCGAGGCGCACCCCGAAGGTGTCACCGCGCTGCTGAGCCCCGTTGACCTCGAGGACGGGAAAGCTGCTGTCCTCGACAGCCTGTTGTGTGTGTTGGTAGAAGGCCTCGGCGACCCGCCGAGATTTCGCGTAGTCCTCCCGCACGAACCACTTGTTCTGCCACTCGCGCTCGGGGCGGTGGCTGAAGACGAGAATAGCGGTACGGCGATCAGAGACTCCGATGGTGGCTGAGGAGCTAGGCCGGATTCGTGAGGACTGCCGTCGAGGCAAGCACGTATGGCGTTTGACTTGTGTTAGATCCGGTCGGCAGCGTTACATCGCCCACCTTCAGTCACAGAAGTGTTACGTCTCTCTGCACCGTATCGGGACGGAGCGCTACTGCGTCGTCTGGCGCCTTCCCGTCGCTACTTGCCCGTCGCCCCCGCCGGCCGCGGACACGGTCTGATCGGCGTACTGTAGGTCGTAGAGCTTCCGGTAGAGGCCGTCCATCGCCAGAAGCTCCTGGTGGGTCCCTCGTTCCCGAATTTCGCCCTTGTGCATCACTAGGATTTTGTCGGCGTCCTGGATCGTGGAAAGGCGGTGCGCAATGGCAAGGGTGGTGCGCCCCTCCGTAACTTGCTCCAGCGCCCGTTGGATGAGCACCTCCGTCTCCGTATCGACACTGGAGGTGGCCTCGTCGAGCATCATCACATCCGGGTCGTAGAGGAGCGCCCGCACGAAGGCCAGCAGCTGCCGCTGGCCCCGCGAGAGGGACGAGCCACGCTCCTTCAGGTCCTGATCGTACCCCTCCGGCAGGCGCTCGATGAGCTGGTCGGCCTGTACCGTTCGTGCGGCGCGCCGCATCCTTTTCTCGCCGACCGTGGGGTCATCGAGGGTCAGGTTGCGCCGCACAGAGCCGCTGAACAAGAACACGTCCTGCGGGATGACACCGATGCGCTCGCGCAGGTCCTGGAGCCGGAGGTCGCGAACGTCGTGCCCATCGACGAGAATGCGACCTTTCTGGATCTCATAGAACCGGAGCAGCACGTTCATGACCGTCGATTTGCCTGCGCCGGTCGCCCCCACCAGCGCCGCCATCTCGCCGGGCTCTACCTTAAAGGACACGTCCTTCAGCACCCAATCCGGATTGCCCTCATTGTCCTCTTCGTAGGCGAACCAGACGTTTTCGAACTCGATGGTGCCCTTCAGGCCGTCGAGCGCAATCGGGGCCTCGGGCTCGTCGATGCTCTTGTCGGTGTCAAGCACGCCGAAGACGCGCTCGGCCCCCGCCATGGCCCGCTGCAGGGTATCGTACTTGTTCGAGAGGTCGCGGATGGGACGGAAAAATTGGCGCGCGTACTGAATAAACGCCACGAGGACCCCCAGCGTAAGCGCCGAGCCCCCGAGCGCCCGGAAGCCCCCAAACCATAGCACCGCCGCCAGCGCCACGTTCGAGATAAACTCGATGGACGGCCAGAAGATGGCGTAGTAGAAGATAGTCTTAAGGTGCGCCGCCCGGTGCTCGTCGTTGATGTCTTCAAATCGGTCCTTTTCCTCTTCCTCCCGATTGAAAAGCTGGACGATGTGCATGCCCGTCACGTGCTCCTGGACGAAGGAGTTGATCCGGGCCATCTGCTTGCGCGTCTCCCGGTACTGCCTTCGCACGTTGCGCCGGAACCAGAACGTCACCCACACCATCAGCGGCATCACGAGCAGCGTGACCACCGCCAGCATCCAGTTCAGGGTGAACATGAAGTAGGCGATGAAGAAGAGCTTAAACAAGTCCCCCAGCGCGGTGAAAAGCCCCGAGGAGAACGCATCACTGATAGCTTCCACATCGCTCGTGGTGCGGGTGATGACGCGGCCCACGGGCGTGTGGTCGAAGTACGAGAGCGACTGGTTTTGGACGTGACGGAAGAGCGTGGTGCGCAAGTCGTAGATGGCCTGCTGCCCGATCCACTGCGTGAGATAGTTCTCTGCGAAGGAGAGCAGCCCCTCTCCCACGAGGGCCAGCATCAGAAACAGGATGATTACCCGGAGTCCCTCCAGGTCGCCGACCACGATATAGTTGTCGATGGCCTTCTGCACGAGCCACGGGCGGAGCGGCCCGAGCACCGAGGCCCCCAGCGTGATGACGAGCGCCAGGACGATGTGCCACGTGTAGGGCGCCAGGTAGCGCGCTATCCGACGGAGTAGCCGTAGGTCGAACGTATGTACTTCGTCGACACGGTCTTCTGGCTCAAAATGGTCGTCGGAGGTGTCGTCAGCCAAGTGACGTGGAGCGAGTAGTTCCGAAAGAAAAATGGTTGCGGTCACGACAACTCGAAGGACGCCCCCAATGTTGCGTCCCCCGAAACGATCTTCGACGTTTCACGGCTGCCCGGTTGCCGCGGTCTGTTGCGGCTCTTTATCACGGGGATCGAGGGCGTAGCGGCGCAGTTCCTCAGCCACCGTCGCCGCCGAAAAGACCGACTGGGCCTCCCGCTCTAGCGGCTCCGGGGTACCATAGCGGGCGCTCAAGTGGCCAAGGAGAAGGCACTCCGCCCCCGCGTCCCGCGCTACCGCGGCCGCCTGCCGGGCCGTTGAGTGCCCCGTCGTCTCTGCGCGGGCCTGATGCTCGTCGGTGAAGGTGGCGTCGTGGTAGAGCAAATCCACGTCGTCGGCGAGGGCGCGCCCGCCATCGCAGGGGCGCGTGTCGGTCACGTAGGCGATCGAGATGCCCGGCCGGGGCGGCCCCAGCACCTGTTCCGGTCGTACCGTCGTGCCGTCCGCCGTCGTCACCGGAGTGCCGGACTGCAGGCGCCCAAAGGCCGGCCCTTCCGGCACGCCCAGCGCCCGCGCCCGCTCCGGCTTGAACCGCCCGGGCCGCGTCCGTTCCTCCAGCCGAAATCCCATTGCAAACCCGCGGTGGTCCAGCGGCCGCGCCTCCACAGTCAACTCGTCCGTTTCGTAAACGACCGCGTGCGTCAAGTCCTCTCCCACCTCGGTAACCCGCACCGGAAACGGAAGCTCGTCCGGGTCGCTCCCCGGAATCGCCTCCAGCATCGCGCGCGCTCCGGGCGGCACCACGAGCGTCAGGGGCTCACACCGCTGCTGCAGGGCGAGCGTCGACAGGAGGCCAGGCACGCCGTAACAGTGGTCGCCGTGCAGGTGCGTCACAAAGACGGCATCCACGCGGACCCGGGGGAGGTCGGCATCCAGCAGGCGGTACTGCGTGCCTTCCCCACAGTCGAAGAGCAACACCCGCCCCTTCCGCTCGACGGCCACCGACGAAAGGTGCCGCTCCTCCGTGGGAAGCGCCGAGGCGGTTCCGAGGGGGACGACGTTCGTGGTCATAGAGCGTTACACGTTGGGACGTTCAACGTTGAACGTTTCAACATTCAACGCTATAGTGCCTGGATTTTTTCCTCGAGAAGTTGCTTCTCGTAGAGGTCTGCGTAGAGCCCCTCCTCGTTCAGAAGCGCGTCGTGCGTGCCGCGCTGCACCACTTGCCCCTCCTCCATGACCAGGATAAGGTCGGCCTCCTGCACGGCGCTGAGACGGTGGCTTACGATGACGAGCGTGCTGCGTCCTTGCCGTTCCCGGAGGGACCGCAGGATGTTTCGCTCCGTCGCCGTGTCGACGGCCGAGAGCGCATCGTCGAAGATCAGGACTCGGGGATCGCGGATAAGCGCCCGGGCAATCGAGGTCCGCTGCTTCTGCCCGCCGGACAGCGTGATGCCGCGCTCCCCCACATACGTATCGAAGCCATCCGGAAAGTCCGTCACGATCTCGTCGAGGTCCGCCTCCGCCGCGGCCCGGCGGATCTCGTCCCGGTCGGCGTCGAGGTCGCCGAAGGCGATGTTGTTGGCCACGGTGTCGCTGAACAGAAAGACATCCTGCGGCACATAACCCATGTGCTGGCGCAGCGTCTCCAGCGGAATGGTCCGGATGTCGTGCCCGTCGATCTCGACGGTCCCCGTGTCCGGCTCCAGAATGCGCGGAATCATGCGGACGAGCGTGCTCTTGCCTGAGCCGGTGCGGCCCACGACGGCGAGGGTGTGGTCGGCCGGCAGATCGAAGCTCACGCCCTGAAGGGCCGGTTCGTCCTCGTCTTCGTACTGGTACCACACGTCCCGAAAGGCAACGTGGCCGTCGAGGGTCTGAATGGAGGCGTCGGTGGCCGGTCCATCATCAATCTCAGGCTCCCAGTCCATGATGCGCTGCAGCCGCAGCACCGACGCCGAGGCCCGCTGGATCATCGTGATGACGAAGCCGAGCGAAGCCACCGGCCACGTCATCATGTTGATGTAGATGATGTACTCGGCAATATTTCCGATCGTGATGGCGCCTTCCGCCACGAGCCGTCCGCCCATCCAGACCACGATCACCGTAGAGATGCCGACGAGCAGCAGGAACAGGGGCCGCCACGCCGACTCCACCCACGCGAGGTCGAGATTCCGTGCGCGGTACTCCTCGCTTTCCTCATCGAAGGCTTCCGCCTCCGCCTCCTCACGGGTGTACGCCTTCAGCACCCGGATGCCCGACAAGGCCTCCTGGACGCGGCTGGTGAGCGAGGAGTACTGCTGCTGGAGCCGGTCGCTGCGGTGGTGAACCATCCGCGCCATAAAGAAGACCGCCACTGCCAAGAGAGGCAGCGGGGCAAGAGCATACAGCGTAAGGGTGGGCGAGATCACGAACATGGCGGTGGCGGCCACCAGCACCATCACGAGCGAGCGTGTGACGTACATGATGGCCGGGCCAATGTAGCGCCGCACCTTCTCGATGTCGTCGGTCGCCCGGGTGATGACGTCGCCCGTCGAGTATTGCTGATAGAACACCGCGGAGAGCTGCTGGAGGTGGTCGTACAGGTCATTTCGCAGGTCGAACTCGATGTGCCGGGAGGCCACGACCACGGTCTGCCGCATGAGGAACATGAACAGTCCGCTCGTGCCCGACAGCAGGATGATGACGACCGCGAACAGCAGCAGGGCGACAAAAAAGTACGCGTACAGGGACGACTGAGCCGGGGTCCCTTCGTACAAGGTGTAGAGCCGCACGAAGCGGGGAATCCCGTTTACGGCCTGCCGCACCACCATGGGCACGGTGATTTGGAAGCCCGCCGAGATCATGGTGAACAGCAGGCCCGGAATGAAGAGGTACTTGTACCGCCAGAAAAAGTGATTGAGGCGAGCAAGCGGACCCATACTCGGTAAAGCAGCGGAGAAACGTGCGCGTTGGCTTCAATGCGGACGACGGAACGGCTGATCCCTTAAAGGAGCGGGAGAAACAACGATGCGGCAACAAGTCCTAGTCTGGACACGTGTGTCCCCCAGATCGCTCAGAAGGCCTGCCCAATTCCAAAGTGGAGAAGCGGCCCCCCGAAGTCATCCGAAAACACATCGTTGTTCACAGGCGAGGGATCGTGTAGGCGATACGCGAGGTCGAGTCGAACTACAAGGTATTCCCACTCAAGGCGAAGCCCAATCCCCCCTCCCACGCCCACGTCAAGCAGCGATTCAAGCCCCTGGAAGCGCCCCCCCCCGACGTTGACCTGCTCCGCCGTGCTCAGGCGGGTTGGCATCGTCGAGTCGGAGGGCGCTCCGTCACTACCAAGTCCCGGATTTCGTGGCCCGAACCACACGTTTCCCACGTCAAGAAAGGCAGCCCCGGTCCACCGCGCCGCGAGCAGGCTCGGAACGAGCGTCGTCCGGAGTTCGAGGCTTGACTCTAGCTTGAGATCCCCCCCCAGGATGTTTGCGAGCCCCCCCTGCGCCGCGGCCGTCGTATCGGCGGGGAGCCGCGTGGCCCCCGGTCCCAGGTCCCAGAGTCGCCACCCGCGCACGCTGCTGGCCCCACCGCTGAAGAACCGGCGGTCGAACGGGACCACGGTGGGCCCGGCCGTCGGGTGGGCTACGCCTCCAAAGAGTTTCATCGCGACGGTCGTCCCCGATCCCAGGGGCACGTAACGCCGAAGGTCCACCGTAGTCCGGAGATAGGGACGATAGAGAAGACGTCCGGTCAACCCCCCTGTGCCCCCAAAAAAGCCGGGCAGGGAGTAGTTCAGCGTGCCGGGCGCAAACACAAATCGGTCGAACAGGAGTGGGAGGGTGCTGCCAACTTCAGCCGAGAGCTCGTAGATGTGACCGTTGCGCCGCCGCAGAAGATTGGCGGTGGCCGAGCGGAAGGTATAGCGAAGGGCCGTGTTGATTTGCGGACGGGTGTAGTCCTGCAGAATCTGCTGGCGCTGCACGGGGTTCTGCACTCCTCCTCCCTCCGGCCCAAAGACGCGATCCAGGAATCTAGAGCCAAACTGGTCTAGCGTGTCTGGATTGCTGAGGCTCAGGTCCAGAACGTCGAGGCGAGAGACACGCGTCGGCGTGTGTCTCATTTCCAGCTGGAGCTGCGCGTTGACCCGGCTCCGGATCCGCAGGCCAAGCTTGTTGCGTCGGGCCGTGAGGACCGAGAGGGACACCCGGGTCTTTGTGCTCGTCAGATCGAAGAGCTGCTCGAACGGGCGAAATGGACGGATGAGGTACGGGAACGTCAAAGACCCGCTCACCTCGAGCTGTCGAGAGCTGACCAGCGTCGAATCGAGGCCGGACGCTACCGATCCAGACGCCCGAAGACGAAACGCTTCTCCTCCCCCGAGAGCGTTGATGTTTTCGTAGAGCCCGCTCAGGCCTACCCCAAACTCGTTCAGTTGGAGGCTGGTCTCGGCACTCCCTATCGACTCGCGTTGCAGCGCAAAGGTTTCCGCCCGCACACGGTGTCGCTGCCGCGTCCGTCCCTTGATGCGAAGCGGCAAGTACCGCGCCCCAGCGCTGTCCCGAACGACCTCTCCGAACTGTGGAGATAGGCTCGTGAAGGTAAACACCCCAGTGCTCTCGAGCCGACGCTTGGTTGCCTGGATCGCCGATTGGTCGTGGTATTCACCGGGGGAAAATTGGAGGCTCCGACGGAGAATGCTCGAATTGAGGTGGCTTTCGTCCGTGATCCGAGCCGTGATCAGGGGTTGATACCCTCCGCTTGAGTCCACAGTCGCACTGAGCGTGTCGGTCCGGGAAGGGGTCGTTTCGGTGCCCGTCACTACGAAGCGGATGTCCCCGAAGCGGTACCGCGGCCCCGTTTGGATGCGAAAGGTCACGTCAAACGAGTCGGACGCCACGGAGTCGACGATGGCCCGAATGGAGTCCCGGCTTGCCCCGGCGTACCCCTCGTTCTGCAGAAACGTTAGGATTCGGCGGCGCTGCTCCAGGAGCAGTGGTTCGCGGTACCGTTGCCCCTGGACCGCAAAGCGTAGCGTGTCCCCAATGGTCGTGGAGGTGGGTTCGAACACGGTCTGCTGGGCAAGGCGACGCTTCTGGCTCCGAGTGAGCACGTCGAGGCCGGTATATCGGACCTGTCGGATGTAGGTTGTCGGCCCCGGCTCCACCGAAAACGTCACTCGGGCCCAGTCGGCGGACGGTGAGGATTCGATCCGGTACGAAACCGTTGCGTCCCGAAACCCCTGCTGCCGGTAGAACAGTCGCAGGCGCTCGGTGTCCCCGACGACGGTATTCGAGTCGAGGCGGGCGGGCGGTTCGCCCCCCGATTTGAGCGCGTCCCCCAGGCGCGACCACATCCAGTCGGAGTTGCCCAGCTGGTAGACCCAGCGCCACCACGTGAGCCCCGGAATGCCCAGGATCCGGCGGTTCGGCTGCGTCCGCAGGTTCTGCTTCAGGGTTTGGTCTGAGAAGTGCTGGTTTCCCCGAATTTCGACACTCCGTACGACTGGCGCGGTAGTGTCGGAAGCAATGGCGCCAGGCTGGGGGTCCCCCAATGCTCGCACCGGAGAGCCCCCTCCCCACACGAGCATTCCCCCGATTACCCCAATCAATAGGCTCCACGCCCCCCCGAACCGGATCTGGACCATCGCCGGGGAAGGTGTGGACATCGGGACGGTCGGGCGGAAGGGTCAGAGAAGCACAGATGGACAGTCGGTACTTCCTAACGTCCAAATGGGCGGACGGTGCCGGGACGTGGAGGCCGTTTCCTTGAGAACTCTGTCTCAAGGCCCAGCGCGGGCCTCGACAGAAGATGTGGCATCCCAGGGGTCCGCTCGTCCCAGGATTTTTCCCCGTCGCCGACCGAGACGGGGAGTGGACAGCGGATCCACGGCGCTCCTCAGCCTCCGATCATCATCTGTCGGCGTGGGGGCGCGGAAGCCTTCCTACCGGGCCGCAAGAGAATTTGAGGTGGTGTCTTGGACTTGCATTCGGTACCGCTGAGTGCGCTGCACGAGACGATGGTAGCTCTTCGGGCTCATGTCTGGCACAAAGAATTGCATGGGATCGAGGGCCTTTCCGTCCATGTTGCGGACCTCGTAGTGGAGGTGGGGACCGGTGGATTGACCCGTGTTTCCGCTGTACCCGATCGTGTCGCCACGCTGAACCTGTGCTCCCGGATGAACGTCGTCCGGGATCTTCGAGAGATGGGCGTAGCGCGTTACGTACTCCGACTTTGAGTGCCGAACCTCAATCACCTTCCCGTAGCTTCGACTCCACTCGGCGCGCTTTACCGTGCCGTTCGCCGTGGCCATTACAGGCGTGCCTTTCTGCAGCAGGAAGTCAACCCCCGCGTGCATTTTTCGGACCTTCAGGATGGGATGCTTGCGCATCCCAAACCCAGAGATTATGGGTCCATTGGCGGGTCGAATGGCAGGCAGCTGGCGGAGTCGTTCCCGACGCTGCTTCGCGACATCGTAGAGCTCACGATAACTGGCCCGCTGCAGGCCAACCTGTCGCTCCAACTTGTCGAGCTTCTGTGTTGTATTTCGCAGGAGGGCCTCGGTGCTCTTTCCCATCTTCTCGAACTTGCTGTAGGGATCAGTCCCGCCGATCCCCACCTGGCGCACGTCTTCCGAGATGGGCTTCAGTTGAAAAAGACGTCGGTACAGCGTCCGATCTCGCTTTGCCAGCGAGTCAAGCCGGGTCGAGAGCACCGACATCCGGTCGTTCACCTGGCTTAGCTGACGCTCAAGGGCCTTGTTCTCCGCCTTGAGGGTCTGCTCCTGCGGAGTTGCGATCCACTGCACGTCCAGCATCCAGATGGCAAATCCCGCCAGGATGATGGCCAATCCCAGAATTTGGCCCACGTAAGCCCCCCATTCATTCCAGGTGGACTCGACTTTCTTGAAAGAGCATGTCTCTGGGTCGTAGTAGTACTTTTGCCTCTGACTCATCACGACGAGTTCGCTGAGCATCCGGTGGAGAAAGAGATGCGTCCCGATGACGAGGATGCATCCATTCTCAGTGAGAGCCCCCACACTGATTCCGCCTTTCTCCTCGAGAGACGCTCTCAGACTTAGGAGTACACTGGTGGGTATTTGTCCCTGAACGGACGAGACGTTTTCTGGTCGATCCTCATAGAATCGGGAGTAATATAGGAGGGAGGGCAAGGCCTGTCAACCGAGAGAACCTCTTTGGAAGAGTTCGAGGGCAGGACACGACGTATTACACAGAACCTTTCTAACAGCGGTCTTTTCGGAGCTTGCCAGAGCCTATTCGTAGTCCTGCTCGAAGTACTCAATGCTCCGGCGCGGCGCGGGCGGCCCCTCCTGTTGAATCCGTTTGCGGAGCCGCTCGGTGAACACTTCGGCGGGATCGTGCCCGTAGTGGCGGAGCAGGTAGTTCATGGCGATCACCTCGCAGATCACGGTGATGTTCTTCCCGGGCGTGATGGGAACCCGCACCATGGGAAGATCGACCCCAAGGATGTCGTGCGTATCCTCGACCATGTTTATTCGCGTATATTCTTCGTCCGAATCCCAGAGCTCCATGTGAACAACGATCTCGATGCGCTTCTGAAACCGGATGGCCCGGATGCCGAACATAGAGCGGATGTCGACCAGACCCAGTCCCCGCACCTCCATGAAGTGTTGCACGAGATCGGTCCCGGCCCCCATCAGAATGTCGTCCCCCTGCTGGGTAGCGATAACCACGTCGTCGGCCACGAGCCGGTGGCCCCGCTCCACCAGATCCAGGGCCACCTCACTTTTCCCGATGCCCGGCTTGCCGAGGAGAAGGAGGCCGATGCCGTAGACGTCGACCAAGGAGCCGTGAACGGCCCGCTGTGGGGCAAACTGGTCGGTCAGGAAACTCCGGAGGGACGACGTGAACTGCACGGTCGGCAACGGCGTGCGGTAGACGGGAATCCCGGCCTCCGTGGCCCGGTCCACCAAGGGCGGCGCGAGATCGTTGTCGGCCGTGATGATCACGCAGGGCACCGGGAACTGAACGAGATGCTCAAACGCTTCCCGACGGTCGGGGTCGCCGAGATCATGAAGATACTGGGTCTCCGTGTTTCCGAGAATTTGGACCCGTTGGTGGGTGAAGAGATCGACGTACCCGGCCAGGGCGAGGCCAGGGCGATGGAGGTTGCTCTCGGTCACCTCGCGGTCAGACGCCCCCACGCCGTCGTTTACGGGAACGACCGAGACTCCCACCGTCTCGCGCAGTTGACGGACCATGAACTCCACTGTGATCGACTCTTTCTGAAAGGTCTTGGGACGGTCCATGCCGAAACAAGATCCAATCTGAGCGTCTCTGGTGAAGCCGAATCGTACCGGGGCCAGTGAACCTGCGCCCCCCACCCCCTGTGTCTGCCCGTGCGTCGGGGACCTGGAGGACCTCCCAAACCCTTGCGAGTCGTTTGGCGGCTCGTGGAGTTCGCTTCTCGAAGCCAGTCGTTTTGGCCGGGGGCGTTCCCGACCCTGCCCGGCGCTCACGTTGCCAGGGCCAAGTTTCCAGACCGCTTCGAAGGCGGAGGAGCAGGGGTGGGAGCCGCGCTAGGGCACCTCCGTGTTGTTGAGGATTCGCTCGACGAGGTCGGCGGCCGTGACTTGTTCGGCCTCCGCCTCGTACGTAATCACCAGGCGGTGCTGCAACACGTCCATGGCGATGGCGCGCACATCTCCGGGCGTCACGTACGCCTGATGCCGCAAAAAGGCGTGGGCCCGGGCGGCCAGATTCAGGTTGATGCTCGCCCGCGGCGACGCGCCGTACTCTAGGAGCGGCTCCAGTTCCCCAAGGCCATGCGAACTCGGGTCTCGGGAGGCCAGCACGAGATCGACGATGTACTGCTCGACTCGTTCATCGACGTGGAGATCGTTGAGCAGTTCTCGGGCCTTCAGGATCTGATCAGGCGTCGCCACAGACGTCACGGAGGGGGGGTCGTCCGTGCGGGCCATGCGGCGCATAATCTCCAGCTCCTCGTCCTCTGTAGGGTAGGACACGTCGATCTTGAGCATAAATCGATCCACCTGGGCCTCGGGGAGTGGATACGTGCCCTCCTGCTCGATGGGGTTCTGGGTGGCGAGGACGAGAAAGAGATCATCGAGAGCAAAGGTTTCCTCTCCGATGGTCACCTGTCGTTCCTGCATGCTTTCGAGAAGGGCACTCTGTACCTTGGCAGGGGAGCGGTTAATTTCGTCGGCCAGAACGACGTTGGTGAAGATCGGGCCCTTCTTGACCGAAAAGGTGCCCTCCTTCTGGTTGTAGACCATCGTTCCAAGAAGGTCTGCGGGCAATAGGTCGGGGGTGAACTGGACGCGCTGGAAGCCAGTCCCGAGGGCACTGGAAAGTGCCCTCACCGTGAGAGTCTTGGCGAGCCCGGGCACCCCTTCGAGCAGCACATGCCCGTCGGCCAGGAGCCCGATCAGCAAGCGTTCAATCATATACCGCTGCCCGACAACGACCTGACCAATCTCGTCCAGCAAGTCGTCGGTAAACGCGCTCTCGGTGGTGATGCGGTCTTCGAGTTCGGAGAGATCGTGCTCGGCCATACTGGTTGGCGTCGGCGGGCGTGTGCGTGGGGAAGGGACTCAGGGGCAGGCATCTTGGGCTACGGGAACGAGAGCGGCTCGTTACGTGCCGAGATGCTCTCCCTCGTGCAGGGGGTAACCATTGAGAAAGTCGTTCGCGGTGAGGCGTTCCCTGCCAGGCTGCTGGAGGGAGACCACCTCCACCGCGCCGGTGCCACAGGCCACCAGGAGCTGTTCTTGAGCGGCGAGCACCTCCCCCGGCGCCCCCTCCCCATCGGCCGGTTGGGTGCGGTAGAGCTTGAGACGGGTGTCGTCGTGGGTCGTCCACGCCCCAGGATGGGGCGACAGTCCCCGGACGTGGTTGTGCACATCCTCAGCGGACTGGTCCCATGGAACCTCACAGTCCTCGTCGTGGATTTTGGGGGCCGGGGTGGCCTTCTCATCGTCCTGGGGCCGGGTCTCGACGGTCCCCTCCTCGATCTGCCGGACCGTCTCCACCACAGCCTCTGCCCCGAGCTCCTTCATCCGGTCATGGACCTCCCCGGCGGTTTCGTCGGGGGCTATCGACATGCGCTTCTGCAGGATAATGTCGCCGGTGTCCACCGACGGTTCCAGGAAGAAGGTCGTGACGCCCGTCTTCGTCTCCCCATTCATGATGGCGTGATTGATGGGGGCGGCGCCGCGATACTTAGGCAGGAGCGAGCCGTGCAGGTTGAAGGCACCGTCCGCGGCCGTCGTAAAGACCGTGGGCGGCAGAATTTTGTAGGCAACCACCGCGATCACGTCCGGCTCCAGGTCGGCGACCGCCTCGGCGAAGGCGTCGTCGGTCACGTCCTCGGGCTGCAGGATGGGGTCGATACCGGCCTCCTGCGCTACCTTCTTCACGGGAGTGGGACTCACTGTTTGCCCGCGGCCTCGGGGACGGTCGGGGCCCGTTGCCACCGCTACGGGAGCGTATTCGGCCTCGATAAGCGCCGTGAGGGAGGGCACCGCAAACTCCGGCGTGCCCATAAAAATCACTCGCATGATGCGTTGGAACGTCGGTGCGTTGAACGTTGGAACGTGGAGTGAGAAGGCTGATCGGCTGGACGCAAAAACGTTCAACGGAGCAACGCTCAATCTTTAACGCCTTTAAAAAGTCCCTCCACGAAGCCCTTCCGGTCGAAGATTTGCAGATCCTCGATTCCCTCCCCCACCCCGATGTATTTAACCGGCACCTGAAACTGGTGCGACACCCCGATCACGACCCCGCCCTTGGCAGTGCCGTCCAGCTTGGTAAGGACCAGGCCCGTAACATCCACACTGTCGATAAACTCTTCGGCCTGCCGCAGGGCATTCTGCCCCGTCGAAGCATCGAGCACAAGCAGCACCTCGTGGGGGGCGCTCGGAATCTTGCGACTCATCACCCGCTTCATCTTCGCCAACTCGTCCATCAGTCCCCCCTTCGTGTGCAGTCGGCCGGCCGTATCGACGATGACGACATCCGTGTCTCGTGCCTCGGCTGCCTCGATGCTGTCGTAGGCCACCGCGGCTGGATCGGCGCCGTGCTGTTGCTTGATGATGGGGACCCCCGCCCGGTCGGCCCAAATCTCGAGTTGCTCAATGGCGGCGGCACGAAAGGTATCTGCCGCTCCCACCAGCACACTCTTATCCGCCTGCTTGTACTCGTAGGCCATCTTGCCGATGGTCGTCGTCTTGCCGACGCCGTTTACGCCGACCACCATAATCACGTGGGGCGTGTTGGGCAGCGGGGCGTCGAAGTCAGCGGGGCGCTCGTCCGATCCCTCGAGCATCAGCCGCGCGATTTCGTCTCGGATCAGCTCGTTCAGCTCCTGAGACGAAACGTACTTCTCCTCCGACACCCGAGCCTCGACGTGGTCAATAATGTCGAGCGTCGTGTCTACCCCCACATCGCTCGTGATGAGGATCTCCTCAAGCTCGTCCAGGACCTCTGCGTCAACCGTGTCTTTCCCCCGCACCATGCGGTCGAGCTTCCCGAAAAAGCTATCTCGGGTTTTGTCGAGCCCTTCCTCAAGCTTCTCCTGCTCATCTTCGTCGTTCCAGCTCGTAAATTGATCGAGAAAGCCCATAGGCGATTGTGCAGCTAGGAAGAGTGTGGTGCACCCGCGAAAGAACGGTTACGTCGCGTGGGGGGCGGGGCTCGGGAGTCCCCGTCCCTGCGAGTCGCCGGACTCGGATGGGCCCGACGGCCCCCCGTCAGACGTGCGAGGTGGGGAATGTTGGCGAAGGAGACTTAGATAGCGAATGACGTAGACCACAAAAGAAATCAGGAGCAATCCCGTCGTCGTCCAGAGGCACACGTTCAAGACCGGAGGATCGGCCTCCAGAACGATGCTCAAAACGGTGAGGGCCAGCCACAGGGACGCGGCTTTGCCGGCCCACGCGCTCATTGTAATCTGTCCGGTGCGCCGGGCGATAGTTAATCCCCCCAGAAGAATGGCGAGGTCCCGCCCCACGATGACCCCGAAGAACCAAAAAGGAAGGAGCGGCTCTGCCGGCCGAAACGTAAGCGCTGTTACCGTCATGATTGCCGCGAACTTGTCGGCCACCGGGTCGATCACCTTTCCCCAGTCGGAAACGGTGTGGGTCCATCGGGCAATGCGCCCGTCCAGCCAGTCGGTGAGGACAATCAAGAAAATGAGCCCGAGGATCCAGCTGAGGGGTCCCCCTTGCCAGAGAAACACCGTGATTGGAACCACCAGCACCAGCCGGAGCAGGCCAAGCGCATTCGGAACGGTCCAAAATCGCCCCAAGTCGGGGGTTGAAAACGCAGGCATGGAGCGCCGGTTCAGTGTGACGGGTGAAGGATACCTCCCGATCGTAATGTAGTGAACACTACGGGTACACACCACCCGAGGGGACCTGTTGGCGAGAAATCCATTTGGATTTTGTGAGGACCGGTACAGGCGCAGGTCAATAGTGTGAAGTTGTTTTCGTAGAGGTGTCAGCCGCTCCATTTCCCAGTGGATTTGTCCTGCTTCGCCGTTTCGGCGAGCTTATCGCCACAGAACAGAAGCTTTCTTTCCCGCGAGGCGTCCATTTTGGCAGCCCCAAAATGGACGAAAAGGGCTTGGCTGGCAGAAAATGGCCTGAGGCCCGCTCTCGCTCCACTGAAATTTATCGAACTCGCCCTCCGTTCGTCGGGCTCAGCCCAGGACTACTTCCTCGCTTCGCTCAGGGCGCGGGCATGATAAATTTCGGTCGTTCCGCGATCGGGGGCCTCCGGGCGGCCATTTTCTGAAGGCCGGGGGTCGGCCATCGGAGGGTCTCTTACACCCAGTCAGGGGAGGCTCCTTCGAGCAAACAACTTCACACTGTTGGGCGCAGGTCAACGACACGCGGGTCTCCCGGCAATAGTGAGACGGAGTGCCGTGGCCCCTTCGACAACGACACCTGGAGATGAGGAACGAAAAATTCGAGGGCAGCTCCCCATCAGCACAGCTGTAGGGGAGCGGTCGCACTACCGATCCGATAGAAAAAGGGCCGACTGCACAGAGCAGTCGGCCCTCTTGTAGGGGAAGGGGTAGAGAGTCGCTGCGTAGCGCGTGTACTCAACGCCTAAGGGGCGGACACTTCAGTGGTCATGGTGCCGGAGTACTCTTTCCCGTCAATGGTTGTCGTTACCGTGACGTCGTAGGACCCCGGCTCCGAAAAGGTAACCGCAAGGTTTTCCCCCTGCCGCTTGCGCGTGCTCGACTGGGGACTCGGGGAAACCGACCAGCTGTAATCCTGCTTGATCGTGAAGGCTCGGACCTGGTACTCTCCAGTAACCCCCGACCCATCTCCGGGAAGGGTCAGGCTGCTCGGCCCACTGACGGTCAAAGAGCTTCCCGACGTGTAGTCGATGTTCTGTGTCCCCTGATCGCAGGCAGAGAGTGACATAGCCATGAGGAACGCCAGGATCACGGGAAGAACGTTCGGTCCCGGCAGAGAAAGGAGGCGGTGATTACTACGCATGATTACTTAGGTGCTTGTCAACGGATATCAGTGGAGGTTCGAAGGACGTAGAGCGGACTACTGTCGGGGAGGCACGTACTCCGTATCCCACCAGAGCAGTGTGCCCTGCGTGTCTTCGCCCCCGTCGCCACCAAGCATGTTGTTGACGGCGTTCTTGTATTTTTCAGAATTGAAGGTGCTCTCGTCCTGTGGGTACGCCATCCGGACGGCGATGGACCGGCCAAAGGCGGCTTTGCCGGGGTTGCCCGGAGGGACCTGCAACACACCCTGGAAGTCGAGGCGTCGCCAGGTCGACCAGCCCTGCACGCCCTGCTGGTATTGAGCAAGCCACTTCTGCACGCCAAGATCCTGGCTGATGCTGAAGTTGCCTGATCCCGGCATGTCGAGCTGGGAGAGGAAGTTGTCGACCTCGGCGTCGGTCGGGGCTGGTGTAATGTCCCCAGTCCAGTAGTCGATCGAAGCCGTAATGGCGTCGCGGTAAAGCTGCTCCGCGCTCTTGGTAATGTTCGGGACGCTCATGTCATCACGAAGCTTCGCCTCCGCCTTGATGAAGAGCACCTCATCGTAAAGCATGAGGATGGCCGGCTCAGTGGGTCGTCCTCTGACGCGCGGGCCCGGACGCGAGAAATCCTTGTTCGGATTCGTAAAGAGCGACTGGGCATCCCCCTGGGTGAGCCCGTACGGGAATCCGTTGAACTGATTCCCGGAACTGTCGGCATCTGCATCTGAGAAGAAGGCGCGGCGCCGCGGATCGTCGTTGTTGTTCATCACGCTGACCATTGCGGCCGGCGCTGCCCAGTCGTCGCGTCCCTCGAGGGCGTACTGGGCCCAGAGGGGATTCTGGTAGGGCGAGGAAGACCCGAACGGGATCAGAGCACTACCGTCGACACTTTCGAATGCACCGGCCTGAACGGCCTCGTTGATCGCCGTGGCAGC
Source organism: Salinibacter sp. (assembly GCF_042218895.1). Classification (NCBI taxonomy): domain Bacteria; kingdom Pseudomonadati; phylum Rhodothermota; class Rhodothermia; order Rhodothermales; family Salinibacteraceae; genus Salinibacter; species Salinibacter sp. Next base: position 21,515 of record NZ_JBDGQQ010000083.1, read on the forward strand.
TGCGTCCGGCATCCGATCGGACATCCGCATGGCGAGACGCATCTTCAGTGCGTTGGCAAAGTTCTTCCACTTGCCCATATCGCCCCCATAGATGAGGTCGCCACTCGTAAGGGCGGGGGCGTCGGTCTGAATTGCCTGGCTGTACTTGGTGAGGGTATCGATCAGGGCCGGGTACAACTTCGGTTGCCCAGTGTAGGACGGCGTAAAGTTGCCCTGACTCCGTCCCTTCAGGGCTTCCTGGAAGGGGATGGGTCCCCATATGTCAGTCATCCACTGGTACGTCCAGACCTGCATGATCTTGGCAATCGCAATCTGATTTTGGGGGGGTCCAAACCCACTGGTTTGTCCGGGAGACTGGCGGTTGAGCCGGACGATCTGCTGCAGGTCGTTCAGGACGAAATAAAGGTCCGCCCAGTTGCCGTTGTTGGCTCCGCTCCGTGCGTTGGGGTACCGGTACCGATCCCCGTCTGTGTACTGGTTTGTGGTGAGATACTGGGCATAGCGCTTCCAAAACCCGCCGGGGTAGTCGTTCCACATGGTGCTCGCCAAGTCCTGCTGGGCTCCTGTTAAGAGCTCTCCCGGCTTGGCATTGCTGGGAGCGTTGGGGTTCTTATTCAGTTCGGTAAGATCGCAGCCGCCGATGGTGAGTCCTACCGTCAGGAGGCCGACAATCGCAAGGGTTCGGAGAACACGGTTCATAGCGTGGAGTGGTTGGGAGATTCGTTTGCGATTCCAGGGCATACAGGAAGCAGTGCTCTAGAACCGAACGTTCACCCTGAGTCCGAGGGTTCGCTTCGGCGGAAGCTGTCCGGTCTCAAAGCCCCGCTCCTGGGTGGTGGACGTCGTGATTGCCGTGGGATCGAAGTTGGGCGTGTACTTGAGCAGCGTCGCCAGATCGCGCCCCACCGCCGAAACAACGGCTCGCTGAACGGGAACGCCTTCGAACCACTGCTGTGGCAGCGTGTAGCTGATGGTCGCCTCGCGCAGCTTGATGTGCGTAGCCGGGTACATGTGCGCTGCGTGGTTCGAAAAGAGCGTCTGGAAGACGAGCTTGCCAGGACCGAAGGCACTCGTGGGATTCTGCTTCGAACCGCCGACGCCATAGAACGGCTCCCCATCCGAAGTGACAACGTTCTGGGGCAACGTCCCGAGCTGCCGGAGATTGTCCTTGACAGTTCCCTGGAACATGCCACTGTACAGCCCAAAGAGGTTAGAGAGCGACCAGATCTCTCCGCCCTTCTGACCGTCGACTAGGAGGCTGGCCCTGAAGTTTCCGAACGAGAACGACGTGGAGACGCTTCCCTTCCAGTCCGGACGGTAGGTGCCAAGCACCTTCGGACCTGATCGCTGATAGAACCCAAGGGAGCTGACGACTTTCTTTCCGTTTTTCTTCTTGAACCCATTTCCGTAGAATGTGCCAAGCGGCTCTCCTTCCTGAGCAACAATCTGCGGCCCAAAGGGTGGTCTCGCCCCTCCTGCCAGAGAAAGCCGCTTGATTCCGGGAGCGAGTTCCTCAACCTCATTCACGTTCTTGGACCAGTTGAAGGTGACGTCCCAGTTGGTACGCTCGGTAGCAACCGGGGTAACGCGGAGCCGAAGCTCAACGCCCGTGTTCGAAATTCGGCCCGCATTAAGCGTGCGAGAGGCGAAGCCACTGGCACGCGAGACGGAAACATTCTGGATGAGGTCCTGCGTCTCGTTCTGGTAGTACGTCGCGTCGAGTTCGAGACGATTCTGGAACAGCTGCACCCGGGCTCCAACCTCGAAGCTCGTCTTCAGCTCCCGCTTCAGATCGGAGTTGGGCAGGTTGGAGGGGATGGACTTGACCGGCTTGCCGTTAAACGGCGTTCCACTGTTGTACGTGAAATTCAGCGAGTACGGGTCCGTGGCCCGTCCGACGATCGAGTAGCCTGCTCGTATCTTTCCAAAGGAAAGCACGTCCGAGTTCTTGAGGGCCGGCAGGCTACTGAAGACGAAGCTTCCGGTCACCGACGGGTAGAGGTAAGCATTCTGATCCGCCGGGAGCGTGGAGGACCAGTCGTTGCGCAGGGTTCCGCCCAGGTACACGAGGTCGTTGTAGCCCACCGTCACGTCTCCATAGACGCCAATGAGGGCCTTCTCCTGGAAGTAGTCGTTGACGTTAGGACGGCTCGTCGAGTTTTCCAGGGTATACACACCCGGACTGATGAGCCCCCCGTTCGTCGAGCCCGAGTTGTTACTGAGACTGTTGTATCTGTAGTCGACCCCGGCCCTGGCCTGCAGGCTCACGGACTCGGTTAGTTGTCCGTCGTAGTTGATCCGTCCCTGGACGTTGGTCTCCTGCACTTCTCGGAGCTCCTCACTGTACCCCGACTGTGACACCGATCCAATGGCGGTACGCTCCTGTCGCCGGTCGGTGTAGTAGTCCGTGTCTAGGTTTGCCGACACAGTGAGGTCCTGCAGCAGGTCGTACGATACCCTGACCTTCCCAAAGATACGCTGCGTATCATCATTTTGGTAATTCTTCCGGCGGATCCAGTAGGGGTTGTTGGCATAGATGATGTCTCCCGTCTTGGGAGCCGTCGTGCTGTTGGCCCAATTCCAGGAGCGCTGGTCGCCATTGGGGCGCACAATGTCCTGCATGGGAGCATCTTCCGAGAGATCAATCTGGCGCTGGCC
>NZ_JBDGQQ010000084.1:0-22300 GCF_042218895.1 Salinibacter sp.
GACGAAGGAGAAAGAGCAACCCACGGCTTCTGCGAAGTAACCGTGCAATTGTCTGCGCCTCCTCTACTCGTTTTTTCGCAACGCTTAGTCGAGATCAATGTCTCCTACGATGAACCGCATTCACCGATCAATCTTCGCCACCGTAGCACTCGCTACATTGCTGTTCGTCGGTCTCGTTGTTTCTCCGGCCACCGCCCAGGAGAAGGAGGAAATCCGCACGGCCGACTACAACGTGAAGAAGCTTACTTATCCGGACCTCCGCGACTTCAAGGTGCCGGATCCAACGCGCCTCGAGCTCGACAACGGTATGACCATCTTCCTGCTGGAGGATCATGAGCTCCCGCAGATCAATGCGGTAGCCCGCATTGGGGTCGGATCGGTGTACGAACCCGCGAAGAAGCGCGGTCTTGCGACCATTACCGGTACCGTTATGCGTACTGGAGGGACCGCCTCGATGTCCCCGGATAGCCTGAGCACGGTACTCGGAAACCTTGGGGCGACCGTGGAGACAAACATCGGCGAAACGTCCGGAACGGCCTACATGTCGACCCTGACCGAAAACGTAGACACGGTGCTGCCGGTCTACGCTCAGATTCTGCGCGAACCGGCCTTCGCGAAGAAGAAGATCCAGCAGGCGAAGAGCCAAGTGAAGTCGTCCATTGCCCGTCGCAACGACAGTCCGAGTCGAATCGCCTCGCGTGAGTTCGAGCAGGTTCTGTACGGTGAGGATAGTCCATATGCCCGTACGCCCGAATACTACACCGTCGACCGGATCAAGCGGCAGGACTTGGTAAACTTCCATGATCAGTACTTCCACCCCAACAACGTCATTCTAAGCGTCTGGGGCGACTTCGAGACCCAGGCGATGAAGAAAAAACTTCGGAAGCAGTTTGGCGACTGGACCGCTCCGGAGGACTTTACGCCCCCCACGCCCCCGAAGCCGTCGGCGGAGCGCTCCTACTCGGTGAACGTCGTGCCGAAGAGTGACGTCAATCAGAGCACGGTCCGGATCGGACACATCGGAGAGATCACGCGGGACCATCCCGACTACGCGGCGGTGAAGGTCATGAATGAAGTGTTGGGCGCCCCCTTCGTCGGACGACTCTTCCGCAAGGTGCGGGACGAACTGGGCCTGGCTTATTCGGTGGGAGCCAGTTACGGGGCAGGCTACACAATGCCGGGGGAGTTCACGGCCAGTGTGGGGACAAAGAGTAGCACGACCGTGAAGGCCACTGAGGCCGTCATGAACGAAATCAAGAAGATGCAGAAAGAGGCCCCAACCCAAAAGCGGATTAAGAGGGCCAAGGAGAGCTACATGAACTCCTTCGTGTTTAACTTCGACGCGGAGCGGGAAATTCTGGGCCGGCGCATGGCGTACGAGTCGTACGACTACCCGTCGGACTTCCTCCAGCAAACGAAAGACGCCGTTGAGAAGGTGACGCCTGACGATGTGCTGTCGGTGGCGAAGAAGTACCTTCACCCCGAGAAGTCCCACATCCTCGTCGTGGGCAATCGGAAGAAGTTCAGCGACTCGCTGTCGGCGCTCACGAAAGACGGATCGGTCAATACGATCGATATTTCGATTCCGACCAGCCCGCCCGGGGAGAAGACAAAGCAGAAGCCCGTATCGGCGAAGGCGAAGGCGGCCGGCATGAAGGTCCTGAAGAAGGCCCGAAGCGCACTCGGCGGAGATGAGTTTGGCAAGATCAAAAATATACGGATAAAAGGTACCCGGACCATGTCGCGGAAGGGCCGAACGATGAGCATGGACGTGACGATGGTGCAGGCCTTTCCCGATCAGGTTCGGGCTGAGATCAAGACCCCACGCGGGAAGATGATCATGATGGTCGATGGGGATAGCGGCACGATGAAGATGGGCGGACGCTCGCGGTCCATGCCGTCGAAGCGGATCAAGCAACAGAAGGCCAGTCTCTGGCGCAGCGTTCCCTACCTCATGGCCAACATCGATCACGAAGGCCTCGTGGTGCAGGATCAGGGCACGAAGACTGTCAAGGGCACCACGTACAAGGCCCTGAAGGTCTCGCCCCCGGTCGGCGATCCGTACACGCTGTACCTCAAGCCGGAGTCAATGCGTCCTGCGCGCCTGTCGTACACGGCGACGACGCGGAAGGGCCCGAAGGACGCCGCGTCGGTCTTTAAGAAGTACAAGAAGGTGTCCGGCGTGATGATTCCCCACAAAACAGTCACCTATCAAGGAGGCAAGAAGGCCGCCGAGGTGACGCTCAAGACGGTCACGATCAATGCGGACCTGGGCGAGGGGCTCTTCTCGACCAGCGCCACGTCGTCGAAGAAGTAGACGAGACCGTTCTCTTCGCGAGCCCGTTGCGCCCGGCGCTCCCGTCTGGAGTGCCGGGCGTTTCTATGGAAACCTGTTCCGTGAACGGTCGTCCAGACGTTCGCGTTAGAAGGAAAAGAGTCTTCTGACGCCAAACCTGCCAACCGCTCATGTCCCTTCCGAGCACGGTGGAGCTGTGCGACGTCGGCCCCCGCGATGGCTTCCAATTTGAGGACCAGTTCATTCCTACGGATCTGAAGGTCGAACTCATCACGGCCCTCGCCGACGCCGGCCTGCCGCGCATTCAGGTCACGTCGTTCGTGCACCCGGAGTGGGTGCCGCAGATGAAGGACGCCGAGGACGTCTGCAAGCGGTTGCCCGAACGCAACGACGTGACGTACGCGGGACTCGCGCTCAACCAGAAAGGACTGGAGCGTGCCAACGCAGCGGGGTTGTCTCACGTCGATCTCTCGGTCGCCACGCACGATCAGCACAGCCGAGATAACGCCAACATGACAGTCGACGAGGCCGTCGCTCAGGCCGAAGACATGGTCCGCTACGCCCACGGGCATGGAATCCAGGCACAGATGGGATTCCAGACCGTGTTCGGGTACCAAGAGCCCGAGGATACGCCTCTCGACCAGGTTGTGGAGATGGCCCAGCACTTTGCAGAGATGGAGGTCGAATCGATCTCGCTGGCGGACTCGACGGGCATGGCCCACCCCCGCATGATCAAGGAGCGCGTCCGGGCCGTGCAGGCGGCCATCGGCGACACCCCGCTCGTGCTGCACCTCCATGACACGCGCGGCCTCGGCCTCGCCAACGTCTACGCGGCCCTGCAGTGCGGGGTTGATCGGTTCGACACGTCGCTCGCCGGGATGGGAGGGTGCCCGTTCATCGACGGGGCCACCGGAAATATCGCGACCGAGGATACCGTGTATCTGCTCGACGGGCTCGGCGTTGAGACCGGGATAGACCGAACGGCCGTCGGCAGGGCGTCGGGCCGCATTGAGTCGTTTCTCGGCAAGCAGTTTCCGGGCAAGCTGCACCGACTCCTGCAGCGATCGGGGGCGGAGGCAGCATCTGTGTAGTCCCGCTCCACCGGAAGGGGAGCGCCCGAAGAGGTGGTGGAGTCCACCGGTCTACGTCGACTGCGTCCCGGAGTTAAGCGCCTCGGCCGGCGTCGCCTTCCCGTCTCGGCTGATCGGCGCCTCGGTGGCGATGGCCTCTTGTGTGCCGTTCCCACCCGGGATCCAGCGCAGGAGTTCAAGTCGCCCATCCAGGTGCTCAACGAGGGCCGTGCAGCTCTCGACCCAGTCCCCGATGTTGACGTACTTCGTCTCCTCGATGGACCGCATGCGGGGATGATGAATGTGACCGCAGATGACTCCGTCGAACCCCTCGTCGCTGGCCTCAAGGGCCGCCGTCTCCTCGAAGTCGCTGATAAACCGCATTGCCTGCTGGGTCGTGTGCTTCAAGTAGCTGGAGAGCGACCAGTAGGAAAGATTGAAGAGACGACGGAGGCGATTGAGCCAGCGGTCCATCATGAGAACCCCAGAGTACGCCCATCCTCCGAGGAACTCGAGCCATTCGGAATGGCGCACCACGCCCTCGAACTCGTCGCCGTGTACGACGAGGAACTGGCGGTCGTCTGCCGTCGTGTGGACCGCCTTCTCCCGGATGGTGATGCCGCCGAGTTGCAGGCCGGGAAAGTCGCGGGCGACTTCGTCGTGGTTGCCCGGCACGTAGGTGATGTTCGTGCTCTGGGACTTCCGGAGGAGCCCCTGGATGACTTCGTTATGGGAGGCGGGCCAGTACCAGGACCGCCGGAGGGCCCAGCCGTCAAAGATATCGCCAACGAGGTAGTAGCGATCCGCTTCGTGGCGGCGGAGAAAATCAAGCAAGAACTCCGCCTTGGCCTGGGGCGTCCCCAGGTGGAGATCGGAAATCCAGATCGTCCGGTAGTGTGTCGTGGGCTCCATGAACTGGGGTTGAGACGGAGAGAAGTCGGGGGACACGACTGCTACAAAAAAGGAAGCACCGCCCCGTTAATCGCAAATGAGGCCGGTGGAAAGTGCACCCGTTTTCCGCGTTTTTCCGACGGTCCGTAGGGATTAACGACCGCTTCACCCTAACGGGCGTGTGGCCCGCCGGGACATTCAGGCGCCAAAACCGAGGGGGCGGGACTGCTCAGAGATACGGGGAAGGAGCGAGACCGATGAGCCATGCCCGATGCCGTCGCCCGCCGGGGGGGCAGCAGGGAACGCCAGAGAGGTCCACGGGCGCACCGAAAGTTGCCCGTCGCCGTCCTCGACGAGCGCCATGCAGCTTTCGACCCGTTCGCCGGTACTGGCGTACACGGTTCCCTCAATCGTACAGGGCGCGAGAACGTGGATGTGATCGTAGACGGTTCCGTCGACCCGTGAGTCCTCCCAGATCTGGGTGTAGATGAGGCCTCGAAATCAGTGGGGGAAGAGGCACTCCAGTACCCCCTGCGAGGAGAGCGCTCTGGTGCACGGCACGCTTGAGGCGCGAGGCACTCGAATGCGGCATGACGGGCAGTACACATCACAAATCAGAGGACACACCTGTACCGACGAAAAACATACAGGCAGTTGGTCCCTCGCAACTGCGACGAGATCCCCGCTCTATCCCGTCTTGGGGAACCCCGAAGAAAGACTGAGGGTCTGTTTAGCGGATAGATGCGACACCGGGATACGGGCAGTAAGGGGCACGAATGATTCCTGCACTTGAAACCCCCCGATGCCGCGACGCAAGGGAGCTTCACGGCGCGGGGGCCGCAAGGGCGCGGGCAGAAGCCATTCGCCAGACAGGCTTACTCGCCTTTGAGGAATGCCGAGCGTCCCTGCAGCACGCTGTTGTCCCAGTTGCTGGCCCGGAGCTGAGCCACGTACGGATAACCGTCCGCGGTTGCCCGATACCGGTTGTCGGCGTCCGCTGGATGGAAGCGGAGGGCCCGACGCGTCCCGTCGCTGAGCCGGAGCTGTACAGTGTACAAGGTGTCTCCGGCGGCGCTGGGGGAGGTGTTCTCGGCAAAGCCGTCGGCCTCAGGCGACGATAGCTCTCGAAGCAGTGACGAAACCTCGCTCGTGTCGAGCGTGTCCCCCGCCGAAACCCACGTGCCTGCGGTTTCGGCGGACCCGGCGGTCGTGTCCTTCTGGACGACGCGCTGCATGGTGAATGAACTGTCGGCCGGATAGGAGAACTTGACACGTTGGATGTTCGAGCGATCGAGTGTCCAGATGGTCTTGTTGCGCCACGCCTCAAGGCCCCGCTCAACGAGGGAGTTGAGCGACTGCTCGACCGAGTAGACGTCCGGCTTGTCGGGCGTACGAACGTACGTGACGGGGGTCATTCCTCGACGCCGGCGCATCCGCTGCATGGGACTTTGTCCCTGACCGCCCGACGACGGACGTTGCATCTGAGTGCGCCCCACGATCAGCTGTCCGAGCGTCTGCCCGTCCGCTCCGAGCATCGTCACCTTTGTTCCGGTGCTGTCCACGCCGTACTGAGGATGTTTGTCGGGCTGTCGCGTCGCAACGGCCCCCACCTCGAGCGAGGGCAGCCTCCGGAGCAGCCGCTGAACCGCCTGCGTGCTGGCGGGATAGGTCGCCGCCGTATCGGTAGGCGCGACCGACCACGTTCCGTCGGCGCGCTCCAGCCGAATCGAGGGAGCGTCTGTGCGTTCGATGCGGATCGCCTGCACCTGGGAGGTATCCACGGCGAACAGTTCCCCTTGGAACGCCGCAGTTGAAGCAGCGCCCCCACCGCTCCACGTGGTGGCGAGGGCAAGGACAAGGGTGCCAGCAAAAACAACTGCCAGGGTTTTCGTCGCGTTGGTCATGGCCGGTGGCGAACTTTGGGGACGAACGTCGAAGGAGCGGCAAAAGCCGGTTTGTCAGGAATCGAGACCAGCCTCTCTCCAGCGCTCACGTCGGGCCTGGTTCCGACGATACCGCACCAGCCCGTATCCAATCACTAGCAGAATGGGAAGGAGAACGTTCAGGTACTTCAAGGTCGTCTTCGTCGCCGGCGCAATTTGCTTGAGGGGACGGCTGGTCACTCGCTGCGTGCGAAGAGAAATTAGACCCGCCTCGTTCGCGAGGTAGTCCACACTGTTGGCGATCAGGTTAACATTGCCCTCCGGAAGCTGCCGCCGACGTTGCTGCCCCTGACGGCCCCGCTGGGACGCGCCGTTGACGATGAAATCGCCGTCGCCAACCACCATCACCTTCGTGTTCGGGCTTTTCGTGCGCTCCACGGCGAGGGTATCCACCCCTGCGTAAGCCGACGAGAACGTTCCTTCGAGCAATCCGGCAACCGGAATTGAGGATCCCTGAAAGTCGGAAACGGTCCACTCCTGTCGTGGGCGAATACTGGTAGGGAGAGACACGCTGGCGGACTGCTGGGACGAGCGGGCAAGCACTGTGAGCTCCGCCGTCGTATCGACCTTCGTCGTGTCTAGCGACGACACGAACCGGAAGACGGTTTGGTCTAACCCTTTGGTGATGGGATGGTCCGAGAAGGTCGAGATTTGGGGAAAGTAGGGATACCGAATTCGGTTGATGACTCGGAACCCTCCTCGCCGCTGCTGAACCCGAATGGGGGTGGCGTTTCGGTCGCGGATGAGAGTAGGCTTGAGGGGGAGCCCGTAGCTGGAGAGCAGGGGCTCGAGGCCTGTCTGTGTTGGCGAGGCCTGCCCGAAGCGCAGGTTGGTCTGCGCGCGGTTCAGTGCGAAGATCACGGGGCCGCCCCGCATCACGTACTGATCGACGGCGAGGGCCGCCTGCGTGGACAACTCGCTCTCGGGTCGGGCCACGAGAAGCACGTCCACGCTCGGCGGGACGCCTGTCGTGTCCACGCCCGAGATGGTCTGGAACCGATACCGCCCCTTCAGAACATTTCGGAGCTGCGACATGGCACTCGGGGACGGCTCCCCGTGGCCCTGCAGCACGCCCAGGACGGACTTCTTCTCCTGCGTCAGCTTCCGCGCCGTGTTCGCGATCAGGTACTCGATCGACGACTCGGGCTCCACGAACGGAAGGACCTCACTCTGGCCCTGGTACTGAAACTCCGCCCCAAGGTAGGCCCGCTTCTGAGTCATCTTGTTCTGGCGACGGACGTCAACCGTGATGGGCCGGACCCCCGCCTGCCGGGCGGCCTTGGCCTTCTGATCGCTCTCGTTCGGATTGACGAACTTGTACTCGACGTTGCCGTCCGAGGCGGCCCGGAACTCCTCCAGGAGGGCACGAAATGTTTCCTTCGTCCGTCGAAGCCGGGGCGGCAAGTTAGACGAGAAGTACGCCGTCACGGTGATGGGGTCGCTCAAGTTCTGAGCGATGTTGCGGCTCGCCTTAGCAAGCGTGTAGCGGTTGTTGGCGGTAAGGTCGGCCCGCCATAGGAACTGGCTGGCCGTGTAGGTGAGCGCGATGAGGCTGCCGGCGATGAGAAGCACCTGAAAAATCGATTCGCGCCGGTTCGCAAGAAAGCCTGCGAATAGGTTCGACATGGGAGCGAAAAGCGTCTCGTTCGTGGGGGAGTGAGTGCCGGACGCGCGAACGTCCACCGGGGGAGCGCGGGTAGAGGTTCGCAGGAACTCGTCTCCGCGTTAGTGCCAGCTTCGGCTCTTGAGGGACACCGTAGCGGCGAGGGCGCCGACAACGGTGAGAGTCGCGACGTAAAGCACCGATGCTGTGTCGATCACGCCCCGCGACAAGGTCCGGAAATGACCCTGGAGGTCCAGAAAGCCAACGATGTCCGCCGCGAGGCCCGGGAGGATGCTGGTCATTTGGCCAAAGAGCAGGTGCAGAAACACAGCGATAAAGAGGCTGGAGAGAAACGCGACAATCTGATTCGTCGTGAGGCTCGAGGCGAAAAGCCCAATGCTTACGTACACGGCGCTCACAAGGAGGAGTCCGATATAACCACTGATCGTAGCCCCGTGGTCAATGGGGCCGAGCTGAGCGACGGTAACGTAGTAGGGAAGCGTGAAGGCGAGTGCAATCGCCACGAGGCCCAACGCGGCCAGCCACTTGCCCGCCACAATTTGCAGATCGCTCACCGGCTTGGTCGCCAGTATCTCAAGGGTGCCACTGCGCCGCTCTTCGGCGATCATGCCCATCGTGACGGCCGGGATGAAGAAAAACAGGGTCCAGAAGGAGACCTGAAAGAAGACATCGAGCGACGCCTCCCCAACGAAAAAAATGTCCCCCTGCCCGAACAGCCACGTAAATGTACCGCTCAGGCCGAGAAAGATGACGAGGAGCACGTACGCGGTCAAGGAGTCGAAAAACGCGTTGACCTCGCGCTTGCAGATCGTCCAGACGGCGTGCATGGTCGCGTCAGTGGGCTCTGGTCGCGGAATCGAATCGAGAAGAAGGGGGCACCCGGCCGTTGACGGCGGAGGGAGATCGCTAGGCGGGGTTTGCTTCGGTCGTGTCCCTCTCGGCCGGGGACTCCGGCGCTTCTGTCAGTTCGCGGAACACATCCTCAAGACTCGACTCAAGAGGCGTCAGCTCCGTGAGCACCCAGCCCCGGTCGGCACAGAGGTGAAACACGTCGGCGGCGGGACTGGCATCGCGCGCGGCGGAGAGCTCGTAGTGGCCGTTCGTCCGCTGGACCGACGCCACCTCCTCCAGACCGTCCAGCGCGTCGTCCACGTCGGCGTCAGCAGGGGCGTCCACCTGCACCCGCAGGCGAGTGCCCCCCATAAACTGATTGCGCAACTCCTCGGTGGAGCCGTCGGCCACGATCTGACCCTGGTCGATGATAAGGATGCGATCGCATGTCATCTCCACCTCCTTCAGGATGTGAGAACTGAGCATGACCGTCTTCTCCTTCCCAACCTCCTTGATCAGCTCCCGAATCTCGACAATCTGATTGGGGTCAAGTCCGGTCGTGGGCTCGTCAAGGATGAGGACGGGCGGGTCGTGCAGCAGGGCCTGTGCGAGCCCGACCCGCTGCTGGAATCCCTTCGACAGTTCCCCGATTCGTTTGTGACGCTCGGGGCCGAGGCCGCACACGTCCATCATCTCCTGAATGCGGCCGTCGATCCGTGACTCGGGGACCGACTGGAGCTGGGCCGAAAGGCGCAGGTAATCGACGACGGACATGTCCGTGTAGAGCGGGGTATCCTCAGGCAGATACCCGATTTGCCGCCGTACCTTTCGAGGGTGATTGTGAATGTCGTAGCCCTCAAGCGTGGCGGTGCCGGAGGTGGGCTCCAGGAAGCATGTCAGCATCCGCATCGCCGTCGTCTTGCCGGCACCGTTGGGGCCAAGAAATCCGAGCACCTCGCCGGTGCTCATTTCGAAGCTCACGTGATCGACAGCCTTCTGGGTGCCGTAAACCTTCGTCAGGTTCGACGCGGTGATACCCATGGAAAGTCGGCGCGAGAATCTGTTCAAAGACTACCTTCTAGGAGGAGGGTGCTACAGGCATAACCAGCAAAAAACCGACAGGTTCATGGAACGGAGACGGGTGGATGATATTGTTTTCTTCCTTCGGAGATGGTGTGAAAATATGCTCAGATTCGTGCCATCGGGAGGGGAGAATGCTCTCGGGACTGGGCCTTGGGGCGTGGCCCCAGTTCCACATTTCGGCAGTCGTTTCCTACATTCCAGAAAAGCATTCCCCGACGTTCGGCTCCTCCGCCCTACCCCTCCACCATGGACCCTATTGCCCTTCCGGACTGGGACCGGGCCGTTATCAAAGTGGGCAGTGCCCTCGTGGCCCCCGACAAACGGGGCTGCAGCACCACCTATCTCCTGCCCATCGCCCGGTTCATCGTCGAGAGTCAGCGGCAGGGAAACGAGGTCATCTTGGTCTCGTCGGGGGCGGTGGCGGCAGGGCTTGCAGCGCAGGGCGACGGGCATCCAGGATCGGGCCTGTCGATTCCAGAGAAGCAGGCGCTTGCGGCCATTGGGCAACCCCTCCTGATGGCGCACTGGCGCCGCCTCTTTGACGTGCCCTGCGCACAGGTCCTGCTCACGTACGATGACCTGCGCCGCCGGGCCCGCTTCGTCAACGCAAAAAACACGATCAACGAGCTGCTTGACCGGGGGACCCTTCCCATCGTCAACGAAAACGACACGGTGGCCGTCGAGGAGCTCCAGGTGGGCGACAACGACAACCTCGCGGCCTTCGTTGCCGTTCTCGCGGGCGCGGACCTGCTCGTCATCTGCTCGGATGTCGACGGGCTCTACGACGCCGATCCGCACGAGAGCCCAGACGCGGAGCGCTACCCTGTCGTCGAGGCCATTACCGATGAGGTCTACGACATGGTAGGCGGGGCCCGCCGCGCCACCGCCACGGGCGGTATGCGGACGAAAGTGGAGGCGGCAGAGAAGGCAACCGATCGTGGCATCGGCACGGTCCTCGTCAACGGCACGAAAGGGGAGCATCTCGACGCCCTGAGCCGAGGAGAAATGCCAGGGACGTTCTTCCGTCCGGCCGAGCAGCCCCGCTCTGCCCGCAAGCACTGGATGGTTCATGCCCTCCCAACGACCGGTCGCATTGTGGTGGACGAGGGCGCCGCGCAGGCATTGCGGCACCAGGGGGCCTCGCTCCTGCCGGCCGGCATTGTGGACGTCGAGGGCCCGTTTGCTCGCGGCGATGCCGTGGAGGTGGTCGTGCCGGACGAGGGCAGCGATGGCCCTGTCCGCGTCGCGAAGGGCATCACTCAGTACGGGGCCGACGACCTGAAGCGCATCCGGGGCCGCCAGAGCCACGCCATCGCGGAGGTGCTCGACGACGCGCCCAGCGACCACGTCATCCACCGCGACGACCTCGTGCTGGTGGATGGGTGATGCGTAGTGCACAGTGCGTATTGCGTATAGCGCAAACGGACGGGGAGGACGTAACACGCACTACGCAATACGAAATACGCAATAACCGTCGGAGCACCGTCGCCCGCTCTGTGTATAGCGCATTGTCCCCCGAACGCAAACCAACAGATTCAGTCGCCCCCATGCCTGATACCGCCACCGCAACCCCGTCTGTCGAATCGCTGGCCGCCGACTGCGCCGATGCCGCCCGCAAGCTCAGTACCCTCTCGACCGACCGCAAGAATCGCGTCCTGCGCCGCATGGCCGACGCGCTTGAAGGGGCGGAGGATGAGATCCTGGCCGCCAACGAGACCGACGTGGCTGGGGCCCGTGAAGAGGGCCTGTCCGAAGCCCTGATCGACCGGCTCCTCCTCACGCCGGAGCGCATCCAGAAGATGGCCGACGCGCTCCGGGACGTGGCGTCCTTTGCCGACCCGGTCGGCGAGATGTCCGGTACCACCCGGCGCCCCAGCGGCATCGAGGTGGGACAAATGCGCATTCCGCTGGGGGTCATCGCCATGATCTACGAGGCCCGCCCCAATGTGACCGCCGACGCCGCCGGGCTCTGCTTTAAGGCGGGCAACGCCGTGTTGCTCCGGGGCGGATCGAACGCGTTCCACTCCAACCAGGCCGTTGCCTCGGCCCTGCACCGCGCCCTGGAGGCCGAGGACGTCAATCCGGCTGCCGTGACACTTGTCCCCACCACCGACCGCGCCGCAGTGCAGGAGATGCTAACGCTCAACCAGCACATCGATCTCGTCATTCCCCGCGGCGGTGAGGGGCTCATCCGCTTCGTCGACGAGACGAGCCGCATCCCGGTCATCAAGCACTACAAAGGCGTCTGCCACCTCTACGTAGACCAGGACGCGGACCTGGACATCGCCGAGGACCTGTTGCTGGACGGCAAGGTGTCGCGCCCTAGTGTCTGCAACGCGCTGGAGACCATGCTCGTGCACGAGGACGTGGCCCAAGACTTCCTCCCCCGCGCCAAAGCGCTCCTCGACGACGCAGGCGTAGAGCTCCGGGGTGACGATCGGACGCGACAACTCTTGCCTGGCGTAGACGAGGCCACCGCGGACGACTACGCTGCCGAGTACCTCGACCTCACGCTCGCAGTGCGGGTTGTAAGCGGCGACGCCACCGCCATGGACCACATCGCCGAATACGGATCGAACCACACCGAAGTCATCGTCACCGACAGGTTGCCTACGGCCCGCCGGTTTGTGCGGTCGGTGGACGCGTCGGTGGTGCTTGTGAACGCGTCTTCCCGCTTCTCGGACGGGGGCGAGCTGGGCCTGGGCGCCGAGATCGGCATCTCTACCACCAAGCTACACGCCTACGGCCCGATGGGGCTCGACGCGCTCACCACCGAGAAGTTTGTGGTGTACGGGGACGGTGAGACCCGGCATCCCGTCGATTCGTAGCCGAGCCGTCCCGTCGCACAAGGGGGCGGTGTGGGGCGGCCCGTGGCCCGAACTTCTGGGGGCACATGTCTGGGGCAGGCCCGTGCCCGTTGCTCATCGAAAACTCTCTGCGAGCATGATGTCGCTCTCGCGCCGAACCACGTGGGTGTATGCGAACCACGCTCCGCCGGGGCCCACCGCCACGTCCTGCACGGCTTTCCAGTCGGAAAACCCGTGCAGGGGCAGAATGCGGCGCGACGAAAAATCAAAGTAGGCCAGCACTGCCGCGTTGGGACGCCGGTGAACAAAGTGGATGCCGCTTTCCCCAACCCACCAGCTTCGCCGGTCCTGGGGATCGAACTGCACGATGGTGTTAATGATGGCGTTTTGGGGCGACGGTTCGGTCTCCAAGGGAAAGCGGGTCGTGTCCAGGGAAGCAGTCCAGATGCCGGTGGTGTCGGGCCGGACGAAGTAGAGGGTCGAGCCGGTCGCAGATTCCTGGGCGGCCACCGCCCCGCCGGTTGTAACCTGCTGGACAGACCGGGCCTTCGGGGACGTGCGAACCCGCCAGGCCTCCCACTGACCCGTCCGGTTCGAGATAAAGTAGATCCACCGACCGTCCTGGGACCATCGAGGGATGAGGTCCTCCGAGTCTGTCTGAGTGAGGCGGGAGGACGACCCGTCCGACGCAGAAACCATGTACAGGTCGGACTTTCCGTCTTCACGCGCGACAAAGCAGAGGCGAGCGCCCGTGGGCGACCACGCAATGGAGCGAATCTCTGGGCCGTCCAGCGACGTGAGGGGAGCCGGGTTAGAGCCATCCGACGAGGCGACCCAGATCTCAGAGGTTCCCGACCGGGTCGAGACGAAGGCGATGCGGTTGCCTCCAGGGGCGATGCTCGGGTTCGTGTCGTCCTGCGTGGACGACAACAGCGACTCCGCCGTAAACTCAGCGACCCGGCTCGACCGATCGAGCTTCCAAATGTCGAGCTGGGATGACCGCTGCGTGTAGGCCAGCTGCGCCGACTGGACAGAAAGGGTCGGGTCGCCGAAGGCCGTCCCCTCGCTGGCCGAGCGAACGAGGGTGGGGGAGCCATTCCCGTCAGCCTCGACCCTCCAGAGTCCCGATACGCCCGCTCGCCGTGCCGTAAACAGAATTTCTGACCCGTCGGCCGACCACGTGAGGCCGTCGATGGTGGTACTATCGGTGGTGATCCGGGTTGGCGAGCCCCCCGAAATGGGCACCACGAAAATATCCCCCCTGCCCTGAACGGGACTCCGCACGAAGGCAATGTGCGAGCCGTCCGGAGAGACGGTCGGCTCCGTGTCTCCCTTCGACCACAGGGGAGGAGTCGTCAGGGACACGGTCGAGTCGGCGTTGGGGAGAAGCAGGGACAGGCCGTATGCCTGGTGCGGACGACGGCGCGCCGAGAAGACGAGGGCGCGGCGGGACGTGTCCGGAACCCAGGCGACGCTCTGAATCGCTCGGTATGGTTGGTTGAGGGCTATTCGTCCCTGCCCTCCAATTGAGGGAACGATGGAAATCTGGTGGGTCCCCTCTGTCTCTCGCACGTAGGCAACGTACCGGCCGTTCGGCGACCAGGTAGGGCTCCAGTCGATCGTCGAGTCGGGGGAGAGCTGAAGCCGGCGCTCTGCCCCTCGCTGCATGAGATAGATGTTCTGGTCCAGGCTATCGGGCTGCCGCCACGCGAAGACGACCCGGGTGCCCGACGCGGACAGCGCAGGATCGAATTCTTCCCCCGAATAGCTTGTGAAGGGCCTCACCGACATCGGGGACGTGCCGGTGCTTGAGGGGACCACGGACGCCAGCCAAAACACCAGACCGACGATGAGAAGGCCCCCGAGAAGACCGCCGATGATGAGAATCCACCTCCGTTGAATCGTCCCGCCCGCAATGAGGACCCATTCCTCCCCCGCGTCTACGTGTGTGGTCTGGATCTTCTGGTAGAGGGATCGGAGAAGGCGCTGCACCGGAGGCGCACGGCCCTCCGCCTTACCCAAGACAGAGGGGGGCTCCGCCTCGTCCGTGGGCGTGAGGTCGGAGGCCTCCGGTCGCCGAACGGGAGCAATCAGCCGATACCCAGTTTTCCGAATCGTCTCGATGTACGACGGGTCGTTGGGGTCGTCGTCGAACACCGTACGGAGCTCCGAGATGCACCGAGACACAACATCGTCCGTAACGACGGCTTCCGTCCAGACCTCGTCCTTGAACTGGTCTTTCGTCACTGTCTCGCCGGGCCGGTCGGCCAGGCAGAGGAGGACTTCCATCACCTTTGGTTCGAGCTGCACCTCCTCCTCGTCGTCGAGCTGAACTCGGTTGAGCATCGGCTCGACGAACCAGTCGCCGACCCGAAAGCCGCCTTCAAATCGTTCGCGCAATGGAGCTTCGTCGGACATGGGAAGAGCAGGGGCCTAAACAGGAGTGCGTCTTTTGGAAAGCGGCTGAGAGGAACTGCCAGTGCAAGACGCGGGCCAATCGTCGATCGCACGTCGAGTTCCGGTGTCGTCCTGCCCGGCGTGGGGCCTCGCATGATCTACGCAGGACGTGCCCTCACTGGACTGTGTCGCCGGAATGTCGGTCGACAGAGGGAAAAGAGGCCGTCTGGCGTGGGGCCGGACACGGGACTCCTCCGGAAAGGCGCTCCTCAGATGCGAGGCAGCTAGTGGGGGTGCCCCAAAGGGGCTTGCGGGGGAGATCAGCGAATCATTACCGGATCATAGGCGAGTCCTTGACTCATCCTCACGACTCTGTCGCCGCCGTGGTGTACAGTAAAAGCAGCGTGATTGCAGATTGGCAAGCCCAGTTCGCGGGTGAGCGGGCTCGGCTTGAAGAATTCTCTCGCATCATTCCATCAGACAAGCATGAGGTACCGTAGCATGACCGACGTACTTGCGCGCTCCTTTCGGCTCTGTTTTGGTTGTGTTCTGGTCATGGGCCTCGCCATGACGGGCTGCGATTCGAACGGAGGCGGAATGAGCGAGAACCCTGAATCGAAGACCATCACCGGTCGGGTCACCACTGACGGCTCTTCCGGTTCCGGTACAGCGAGCGCGACCCCTTCGAAGACAGCCCGGGACGGGGTCGAGGGCGCGATGGTAACAGCCGTCAGTGTAGGGGCCGATGGCATGACCCGCGCGCTTGAGGGAGAAGCAACCACCAACGCAGACGGAGAGTTTACGATTACAGTTGAGGGAGAAAATATCTCCAATGTCGTTCGGCTCAATGCCCAGGGCGAGGGAGACTTTTCCTCGAGCGTGATTGTGATGACCGGCGGCCAGCGCCAGGTGCAGGCCCAGCCCATGACCGCCGAGACGGCCGCCGAGGCCGACGTTTACGTGGAGGCGAAGGCCGAAGATGAGGCCTCCAGTCACGAGAAGGGCGTGACGGCGGCGGACGTAGCGATGTACGTAAACGCCGACGCAGCGGCGGACCTCAATGCCGGGGCGACTCAGGCCAGCAAGGTGGCCGCCGCGATCGCCTCGACTGTGAGGGCGGAAACCCAGATGAACGCGGAGGCCGAAGGGGCCGCCAGCGCCGACGCAGTCGCGGACACGAAGGCAAACTTGTATGCGGACCTGCAATCCGGCCTCGCAACGGCCAGCAGCACAAGAAGCCGCGCCGAGGTGATGACGACCTTCGAGGACGGAATGGCCAACCTCTACGTCGAGGCGGGTGGAACAGCCGAGTCGCAGGCCCGGTCTCGCCAGGCCGGAACCTCGGTCATGATCGAGGTTAGCGGCACGGTCTCCAGCGACGCCGCGCTCGGGCTTCGCAAGCAGGCCGAGCTCCTCCGCGCAGAGGCGACCGCCCGGGTCGAAGAAGCGATCTTCGAGGCGGAGGGCGCCAGCAACTCAACGATCAATGCGCTGGTGCAGGCTCGCCAGCAGCTGAAGACAGACCTCAGGACCGCCGCCTCCATCGATGCGGTCGCCGACGCGAAGACAACGTACGAGGCGAGCGTCAAGTCGCAGATGGAGAGTACCTTCGGGGTCAGCGCCGCCACGATCGCCGTGGCGGAAACAGAGATCGAAGGAAGCCTGGAGGCGCTGTTTACGGCCCTTGCCAACATTGGAGGCACCCTCGACGGGGCTGCGGGGGCGGCAGTGAGTGCGTACAACACGTTTTACAGCAGCGCACAGGCGTCCGCCAAGACCTCCTTCGAGGCGACAACCTCCGCGTCGACGGCTGAGGCCGCCGCGAAGGCCCTCTTGTACGTGAGCGCCCACGGCCACTCCTAACCGACAGACCAGACAGAACGACACTGTGGTCGGGCCAATGCCAACCAGGGGCCGGGCCTTGGTCCGACCCTCAGAGCGCACCTCACCGCTTCGGTGGGGTGCGCTTTCTTTTTGGAGAGACGGGACGAGCCCGGCAGGAGGAGACTCCTCGGCTAGCCCGCTTCCAGATGCTCCCCGTCGTCGCGTGTGTCAAAGGAGTGCAGGCCTTCCGTCCGGAGACGTCGCCACGCCGCCGCGAGGTCCTCGGGGGCAAAGCGCTCACTCTTCCACCGGCTGTCGTTCTGCACGGCCCGGACCGCCGCCTCGGGCCGCCGCCGTGCGCGACTGGTGGACTGGACGATCCACAACACCACAGCGAGCAGATCGAGGTCGTCGGAGGTGCTGGCACCGGCAATCAAGCGCCGCACGCTCGCCAGATGCTCCTCAGCGTCGGGGGCTTCCTTGATCACACGTCGTGCCTCGTCGATGGCGTCTGGACGGGGACGGACGGCTGACTCCGACCGGCGGGGCTCCTCGCCAGCGATAATGAAATGCCCCGCGATGTGCTGAAGAACGCGGGGAAGGCCGCTCGCATGAAGCCCGTACGCACCGGGCTCGAAGCGGAGCCCCAGCTCTTCTCCAGCGTTCTGAAGCAGGTAGGCCAGTGCCTGCACGTTCCGCACCGTGACCCAACCGTCCCCGTCCCTGAAATTCTCCATGAGGACCAGCAGGAGCGCCCGACCCCGAGTCATCGTGGGCTGCTCCCGGCCCGCTGCGTCCCTGGTCGCGACGCGGACATCGCTCGGCGCAAAGAGAAGCACCTGGGTGCTGGCAAGGGAGGCAAAGTGGGATTCGATGAGGGGACGCACATCCGTCCAGTCCAGGCCCCCGCCCCCACACCCGAGTGCCGGAAGGGCAAGAGAGGCGAGATCGCGGGCTTTTGCCTCCTGGACCAGCGTCGCCACGCCTGCGTCGATCTGGCTCAGCTTCGAAGTGCCGCTCCAGTGTGCCTTGGTGGCAACGTTGAGAATGTACCGCGGACCGGCGTCCTGATCGCCGAACAACCCTCCTCGATCAAACACGAGCACGTCTCCGGGGGCGAGTTGGTCGTTGCTGCAGGCGGTCCGGTACCGCTCTGCATTCCTGGGAAACCGAACCCTGAACTGCGCGGATACGCCCCGGCTCATCGTGCCCGCGCAGTTGACCGGATCCACGAGCGCCTCGACGTCGGCGTCGAACAAGTCCCCCTGTCTGATCTCAACCATGACTGGACCGAAAGAAGCCGCCGCTCTCGTACGAAAGCCCGTTCGCACCCCCGAAGGAGGCACGGCCGTAGTCGTCCGCGTGCACCAAAAAACGAAATGCCTTCCGGCGCTGATGAACGACGGAAGGCATCCCGGGGAAGAAGTGGGGGGAAGCAATCACGCCTGCAGTGCGGACTCCAGTTCCTCCTCCTCGTCTGCCTCGTAGGCGTCGGTCGGCGGGCAAGAGCAGAAGAGGTTGCGGTCGCCGTACGCATCGTTCACGCGGCGCACGCTAGGCCAGAACTTGTTCTCGCGCACCCAGTCGGCCGGGTAGGCCGCCGTCTCGCGGCTGTACGGATGGTCCCACTCGTCGGTGGCGAGCATCTCGGCGGTGTGGGGCGCCTGCTTCAGCATGCTCTCGTCGGTCTCTAGCGCTCCCGTCTCCACCGCCTCGATCTCACTGCGGATGGCCTTGAAGGCGCGGCAGAGGCGGTCGAGCTCGGCCTTCGACTCGCTCTCGGTGGGCTCCACCATGAGCGTGCCGACGACGGGCCACGACATTGTGGGGGCGTGGAACCCGTAGTCCATCAGGCGCTTCGCCACATCCTGCTCCGAGATGTCGAGCTCCTGCCGGAACGGACGCAAGTCGAGGATGAATTCGTGGGCCACGCGATCATTGGGGCCGCGGTATACAATGTCGTAGTGGTGGGCGAGCTGGTCGGCCACGTAGTTGGCGTTGAGGAGGGCGACCTTCGACGCCTCCGTAAGGCCCTCAGGGCCGAGGAGCTTGATGTACGCCCACGAGATGAGCAGAATGAGGGCGCTACCGTGGGGCGCCGCGGCGATGGCGGGGATGCTCTGATTCCCGCCCGTCTCCATGACCGGGTGGCCGGGACGGAAGGGCGTCAGGTGCTCGGCGGTGCAGACGGGCCCAACGCCGGGTCCGCCGCCGCCGTGCGGAATGCTGAACGTCTTGTGCAGATTGAGGTGGCACACGTCCACGCCGTACTCGCGGGGGCGGCAGAGGCCCACCTGCGCGTTCACGTTGGCACCGTCGAGGTAAACCTGGCCGCCGTGCTCATGAACCACATCGCAGATCTCTTCGACGTGCTCCTCGAAGACGCCGTGCGTAGAGGGGTACGTGATCATCGCGGCGGCCAGCCGATCGCTGTTCGCCTCGGCCTGCTCGCGCAGGTCGTCGAGATCCACGTCGCCATTCTCGTCGCAGTCGATCGTGATCACCTCCATCCCGGCCATGTTGGCGCTGGCGGGATTGGTGCCGTGGGCCGACTCCGGAACGAGGCACACGTCGCGCTGGCCCTCCCCACGGGCCTCGTGGTAGGCCTGAATGATGAGGAGGCCGGTGTACTCGCCCGCCGCACCGGAGTTGGGCTGGAGCGATACATCGTCAAATCCGGTGATCTCGGTGAGGAAGTCCGAAAGCTCCTCGATCACCTGGTGGTAGCCGGCGGCTTGCTCCTCCGGCGCGAAGGGATGAAGCTCCGCAAACCGCGGGTCCGAGATGGGCTGGAGGGCCGCCGTCGGGTTCAGCTTCATCGTGCATGACCCGAGCGGAATCATGCTGTGGACGAGCGAGAGATCCTTGTCGGCCAGCGACTGGATGTAACGGGTCAGCTCCCCCTCCGAGTGGTACTGATTGAAGACAGGGTGCTCGAGGTAGGAGGTCTGCCGCGGCATGGGACCGTCGTAGCCACTCTGTAGATCGGCGGCAAGGTCCTCAGCGTACAGCTTCTGCCCGTTCGTGGCGCCAAAGATGGTGAAGAGGGCATCGAGGTCCTCGGCGCTCACGGTCTGGTCGAGTGCCACGCCCACCGAGCCGTCATCGTAGTAGCGGAGGTTGATCTCGTGGGCTTCCGCTCGCTCGCGGGCCTGCTCCTGCGTCATGCCCGCAAGGTCCACGCGCAGGGTGTCGAAGAAGGCGCTGTGGCGGACCGAGTGGCCGATGCGCTCCAGCCCCTCAGCAAGCGTTTTCGTGAGGTCGTGGATCCGTGTGGCGATCTCACGCAGCCCGTCCGGCCCGTGATACACGGCGTACATCGAGGCCATCACGGCCAGCAGCACCTGCGAGGTACAGATGTTGGAGGTGGCCCGGCCCCGCCGAATGTGCTGCTCGCGGGTTTGCAGCGCCATGCGGAGCCCCATCTCGCCGTTGGCGTCCTTCGTAACGCCGATCATGCGTCCGGGCACCTGCCGCTGAAAATCCTCGCGCGTGGCGAAGTAGGCGGCATGGGGGCCCCCGTAGCCCATCGGCACCCCGAAGCGTTGCGTGGAGCCCATAACCACGTCCGCGCCCCACTCGCCCGGGGCCTCCAGCAGCGTGAGGCTCAACAGGTCCGCCGCCACGGCCACGTACGCGTCCGCATCGTGGGCCCGCTCGGCGACGTCGCGATAGTTGTGGACCGCACCGTCGGTGGTCGGATACTGGAGGAGGCAACCGTACGTGTCCTCGCCGAAGACAAAGTTCTCAGGGTCCTCTACGATGATGTCCACCCCAATTGGCTCGGCGCGGCCCTTTATCACCTCAATCGTCTGGGGGTGGCAATCCTCGGCCACGTAGAACGTGGAGGCGTCGCTCCGGCGGTCCACCCGGTTGAGCATCATCATCGCCTCGGCCGCGGCGGTCGCCTCGTCCAGCAGCGACGCATTGGCGATCTCCATGCCCGTCAGGTCAATCGTCATGTCCTGGAAGTTGAGAAGTGCTTCCAGCCGTCCCTGCGCAATCTCAGCCTGGTAGGGGGTGTACTGCGTGTACCAGGCGGGGTCCTCCAGGATGTTGCGCTGGATGACGGGCGGCGTGTGGGTGCCGTAGTACCCCATCCCGATGAAGGACCGCCAGTTCTCATTGTCCTCGGCGCGGTCCTGAGCCTCATCGAGCACCTGTTGCTCGGTGCAGGCGGGCGGCAGGTCGAGCGGCGCGTCGGTACGAATTGAGTCGGGGATCGCCGCGTCGACGAGCGCGTCGAGCGACTCGGCGCCGAGCGTGTCGAGCATGGCCTCCACGTCGGCCTCGTCGGGACCAATGTGGCGGCGGTCAAACGTGTCGGCGAACGAAAGGTCGATGGACATCTGAGGGCGAAACGTTGGGCGAGAAAACGAACCAGAGAACCATGACGAATGCGCACCTGAATGTATGTCTTGTGAGCGCGCCTTGTTGTCCGGAATTGCTGAAAAGACTGCAACGGACGGGCAACGCCTCACGCGGATAAACGACCGGCCCGGGCCCGGGGCTCCTCAGGCGTCCGGGTGTGTAACCGCAACCTTTCCGATCTGCTTCTTGGCCTCGGCGTATGCATGGGCCTCCCCAATCTCGTCGAAGGTGAACGTGCGATCGTCAACGAGCGGGCGCAGGTGACCCTCCTCGACCAGATCGGCCGTCCACTGGAGGATCTCGCCGTGATGCGCCCGGTCGAAGTCGTGCAGCATGGGAATCAGCATCGAGACGAGATGTAGCGAGAGGCCCTTGCGCTGAGCCATTCGCAGGACGCTGTCCGCCGCGGCCCCGACCGTCGCCACGGCGCCGTTCAGCCGGGCAGCCTCTACGGATCGGCGGAGGTTGTCCCCGGCGACGGTGTCGAAGACGAGGTCGAACCCTTCCCCGTCGGTGCACCGGTGCACGTAGTCGTCGACCGGTTCGTCCTCGTAGTCGATGAGCCGGTCGGCCCCGAGGTCGGCCCCAAGGTTGAGCTTGTGCTGTCCCGAGGCCGTCACGGCCACCTCGCACCGCCGCCACTTGGCAAGTTGCAGGCCTACGTGGCCCACCCCGCCGGTGGCGCCGTGCACGAGGACGCGCTGAAGGGTGCGCACGTCGCCCTTGTCCAGGAGCGCCTCCCAGGCGGTGAGCGTCACCAGGGGAAGCGCGGCGGCTTCGCGGGCCGACAGCGATTCGGGCATGGCGGCGAGCAGGCGCGCGTCGCAGGGCATATAGTCGGCCAGGGCGCCGTGCGGGGCACCGGTAAACCCGCCCGCGCAGCCGTAGACGGCGTCTCCCTCGGCAATGTCCGACACGGCCTCCCCAACCGCCGCCACAATCCCGGCCACATCGCCGTGCAGAACAGCGGGGCGGGCGGGGCACAGGCCAGCGGCATCGCCCCGCCGAATTTTGTAATCGACGGGATTGACGCTCGTGGCGTGGACCCGAACTAGAACCTCATGGTCGTCGGGCTCGGGCACGGGGCGCTCGCGCTTGTCGAAGACCTCGGGACCGCCGAAGTCGTCGATGACCCAGGCGTTCATTGTGGAAGGCGTAGCCAT
>NZ_JBDGQQ010000084.1:22400-42634 GCF_042218895.1 Salinibacter sp.
CGCCAGGGGGGCATCCAGTCGCTGGATGCTGATCGGGTCGCTCTGCGCAAACCGGTAGTTTCCGGAGGTGGCTGGCGCCGCCTAGCATACGGTTCCGTCGTCGTCAACGTAGCAGGCATCGGACTGAAATCGGTTCCAGTCGGCCATCAGGTCACGGAGGTGGTTGAGGTGGTCACGGAGGGCAGCCTCACCGGTCACGACCTCGCCTTCGTCGCGGAGCGCGGGCAGCTCCGGGATGTCGTCCGGAAGAGATCGTCCATTGTCGATCGTCTCTGTCTCGTGTGCGATGACCATCTCGTCGAGGGCCTCCTCAATCTCGTCGGCCCAGGAGTCGTTGGGGGAGCGGTAGAGCGTGATCATAGGCAGGACGGCAGCCGATGAGAATCCGCACGTGTGTGCTGTACGAATGGGGCGGTGCTTCGTGCCTGATTGGGCTCCGTCACGGATGGATCGGCAAGGTGGGCTGGAGGTCGCTGGAGGCGGCCCACGGAACGTCGAGATCAGGGTGTACGGTTCGGAGCCAGTGGAACGCGTCGACGAGCGTCTGGCGCGGGGGACGGGCTTCGTAGCCCAGCTCGTCGTGCACGTACGCCGACCGGCTGTCCCAGAAGTGGGCGGCCATCTCGATGTAGACCGGATCGGGCATTCCCGAAAGAAGCGGAATGAGGCCTTGTCCCCACTGACTGATTTTACAGGAGCCCCAGAGAAGTGCCGTGGGCACGTTGGTGCGGGGCGTGTCGATCTGCGAGACGTCCTCGACGAGGTCAAGAAAGGTCGCGACGCGACACGAGGTGCCGGGCGTGTGGTAGATCGTCCGCGGCTGCGAGACCTGGCTCAGCTGGGCCAGAAGGGCGGCCACGTCCCGCACGTCCGCAAAGTCCACTTTTCCGTTGGGGATGGCCGGGACGGTCTCCTTGAGAAGCGTTCGCAGGAGGTCTGTCGACCGGAACCGGTGGTCGCGGGGCCCCCACAGCATCGGCGGACGGACGATTACGAGCTCGATGTCTCGCCGGTCGGCCAGCCGCCGGGCCTGCCGCTCCGCCTCAATTTTTGAGGCATAGTACGGCCAGTCGGCGACGGTCTCTTCGCAGTACGGGGCGTGCTCGTCGGCCCCCACACCGGGGCGCGTGAAGCACCCGACGGTCCCGGAGGTAGAGACGACGACGAGACGGGCGCCGGCGTGAGCCGCCAGGCGAACCATTGCCAGGGTGCCGTCGACATTGACCCGAAACTGCTGCTCGGGGTGATCCCGGCTGTGCCGCACTACACCAGCGAGGTGGTAGATGACGTCAAGATCCCCAAACGCATCTTGCTCGACGAGGGCCGGAACGTCCGCGAGTGAGCCTTCGACGAGATCATTGGTAAAGACGTCATCGGTCCACTCGTACTGGCGCCAGGCGTCGGGGTCCCGGACGAGAGCAATCCCGTCGGCACCGCCTCGCTTGGTCAACTGCTCCTGGAGGTGGCGGCCCAGGAAGCCGGTCGCGCCCGTCACGAGAATGCGCTGGCTCACGGCAAACTGGGAGCAGATGGTCGAGGGGCTTCGCGGGGCGGCACCGGGCGGATCGACGTCTACAGGGAAGAAGCGGCAGGGGTCCCCTCGGTTTCCGACGGCAAGCGACACCGTTCGAGGAATCGAGACAGCCGGTTGAACCGAGGGCCGCGGGCCCATTGGTGTTCTGCGCTCCCGCTGTGGGCGAGAATTCCCTCCTCGACGAAGGCCTCGTAGGCCTCCTCGACGTACGGCTTGAAGCCGTGGCGGTCCCCGAAGAAATCGCTCGGTGTTGGGAGGTCGTCTGCGTCGGCGCGGGCGAGCCGACGCCCAACCCGACGGTACGTCGCCGCAATCGGTTCGAACAGGGCCGCCACGATGGCCCGAACGCGGTCGTCTGCGGCCGGAGGGTCGGAGGATGGGTCCACGTCGTGGTGGTTGAACTGCAGGTGGTGCCGCACCACCGGATGGTCGCCGTAGAGCTGCTGGGCGTCCGGGTAGAGAAGGTGCATCCACTGGAACCGATAACTGCGCTCCTCCAGGCGGCTCGGGGACACGCGGCCCGCGAGGGTGCTGTCCAGCACGCGTCCGCCTCGGGCATCGATCATCTCGGCGATGTCCTCGACGTCCACCCCGTCCGGATCGGCCCGGTCGACGAAGCACTGGAGGTGGTACCGGGTAACGGCCATGTTGGCCCGGTGCCGGGCAAGAATGATGTTCGCGCACGTTGGGACGTCCGTCTCCTCGTTCAGCGTAAGAGGACGCCCGCAGCACAGATGGATGTGGCCCAGGTCGATGTCGTTCCGGACGAGCCGCCCCGTCCAGCGGAGCAGGCCGCTGAGGGTCTTTTGGGATTTGGGGTGGCCCCGCAGTTCCGTTTCGAGCTCCCGCTGTTCCGGCACGCGGTCGTAGGCAATCGAGAGGGGGAGGATGTGGCAGTACCGCCCGGTCCGCTTCAAGGCCTGGAGCAGTCCCATCTGGGGGGACAAGAAGCGGCGAGATCGGCTCCGCCCCCCCTCAACGAAAAACATCAGGGTCGCGTCGGGGTCGTCGAGTGCCTCGAGCTTCTGATTGATGGAAAACTGAGCACATCCGGCCCCACGCTCGATGTAGAAGGCTCGGGCTCGCTCCAGGAGCCGTCCCACGATCCACATATCTTCGAACTCCTGCGTCGCCGGGGTGTGGGGGACCGACAGCCCGAGTTCGGGACGGACGAAGAGGAGGTACGACGTTAGCAGGAAATCGAGGTAGCTCCGGTGTGTTGGAATGAGCACCGGCAGGGCCTGGGGCGGGCGGGCGTCGACGGCACGCTTGAACGAGGGCCAGTCGACGGTCACCCGGTCGGCCATCCACCGCATCGCCTTCCGAATCAGGTAGGCGAGGAGTCGAATGGACTCGTTTCCGTCGGGCTGGCGGAGGGCAACGGACAAATCGGACCGGGGGTCGGACTGCTGGCGGCCGGCGATGAGAAGGCACCGGTCGTTCCGGCCGGCGTCGGACCGGGAGGGAGACTCGTCGGGCGCACGAGCGCCCCGTTCCGGCCGATCGGCCGAGTCGTTAGAAGAGTCTGGAGTCGAGAGGTCAGGCATGCGCATGCTTGAGTGCTCGCATGAAGTGGTGGGATTGCGTGGAACACCGAGGCTAAACGCTCACCGTTCCGGTTGCCCTGTTCCGGTCCCTTCAACAGGGCTCGCTCGGCAGAAATACGGCCGCGGAAAATCGTGCGGAAGCGATTCCAAAAACGCGGCGAATGGCAGGAAGCGGAGACCGGGTACGTTGTGGGGGGCTACCTGAGCGGCTCAGCTGGCGCTCGTACGGAGTTTCTGGTTCCCGGTGTCAAAAATGCCGTCGGGGTCGAGCGCGTCCTTGAGGTGCTGCTTCGCGTCGAGGGTCGGTTCCGACGCGATCTCGTCCATAAAGTCGGCCCGCAGCTTCCCGACGCCGTGGTGATGCGAGAGTGAGCCGCCCGCGTCCAGGATTTCTTCGCGGAGTCCGTGTTCGATGTCCAGAAAGACCTCGTCGGGGCGCTCAATGCCTCCGTGGTAGAAGGCCAGGTAGAAGTAAATGCAGACGCCCGTTTCGTATACCTGCGTGATCCGTCCGGTCACGAAGGGGCGGCCCGGGAGGCCGTGGGCCTCGTGTTCCTGATGGGTTCGTCGTTTCACGCGCTCGATCACCTCCCCAGCGCGCCCCCACGGCACCGCCGTCTCGAAAGATTCGCCGATCAGGCAGTACCGAAATACGAGGTCGCGGATGTAAGCGATCGCAAACGTCAGGTCGTAGCCCCGGCGGCCATTTTCGGCGCCGGCCCGCATTCCGCCGTGTTGCCTGGCCAGGTCATACGCTGTCTCTTCCTGAAGATTAACGGTCTGCTCGTCACCTTCGAAGAGAAACGTGGTGGTCACCAGACGCTCGGGGTCATATCCCTTGAGCGACGTGACGTAGAATTTTTCGAGGCGGCTCTTCAGGGCATCGAGGCCCTCCTTCTCAGGCTGAAGGGCCCGGCCAAACTGAAACTGCATGTTGTCCATAAGGCGCACGCTGGCTGGGACGTGCTCCGTCTGAGCGAGGTCGTACAAGAAGTCGATGCCGTGGTCCAGCGTAGGGAAGATCACCGAGCCGTAGCGTCGCGTCTCCGGACGCGGAAAGAGCTCCACTGTGACGGAGGTAATGATCCCCAGGTTGCCCTCCGAGCCAAACAGGCACGACGCGGGGTCAAAGCCGGTCGATACGCGCGGGTGCAGGCCCTGCTTTTCCAGTCGCCCACTCGGGGTCACGACCTCAACGTCGAGGACGATGTCCTCGATGTTGCCGTACCGGTTTTTCTTCATCCCACTGGCGTGGGTGGCCACCCAGCCGCCGATCGTTGAAAACTCGATGCTGTCGGGCTCGTGGCCCAGGGTAAATCCGTACTCGGCCAGTTGCTCCTCAATGTGGCGGCCGATGGCGCCGGCCTGAATCTTCGCGGTTCGGTTGACGGGATCGATCCACTCGATCCGGTGCATCAGCCGCATGTCGACCGATACAATGCATCGGTCTTCGTCGGGGTCGCATCGCAGGGCATCGGTGACATTGGTACCGCCACCAAAAGGAATGAGCACTGCATCGTGCTGCCCGGCCACCTCGACCAGGCGCTCGACCTCCTCGTCCGTCTCCGGATAGACCACGAGGTCGGGCACCCGCGCAAATCCATCGCCGTGGTTAAGCTTGTAGATTTCCTGCTGGGTCTGGCCGTGACCGTGGTCGAGGCGTGTCGCGTCGTCCTGGGTCATGCGGTCGGCCCCGAAGACGGCGTCCAGGTCCGACAGCAGGGCAGGCGCCTCGCGTGGCGGGGGCACGTCCGGGTCGCGTGGGGGTGGGGTCACGTCGCTCGGGCGCAGGTCGACCTGCAGCACCTCCCGAAACCATGGGAAGAGCTTCGGCATCTCCACGCCGCTGATGTCGTACCGATCGCCGGTCAGCTTGATGTTTTCGTCCTCCGTCACGACAAACTCCGTGTCGTCGAAGCCCCATCCGAAGCGGTCCTGTCCCTCCATGGGGTTTACATCCGGCGGCGGGGGCACGAAGCGCGTGGACTCCTCCTCCGAAAGGGCCGATCGGCCGTTGGAGCGGAGATTGTCGTCGGCCCAGCCAAAGAGTGACGTCAGTCCCATGACACTTGGTTGAGAAGTGTGACTTTGCCTGATCGTTTGGCGTGAGACGACCTGCACGGTTGTCTCACATGTTTTCTCAGTATAAACGTATCCGCTAAATCACACAAAGTGAAGTGGGAAGCGTGAGGAACGCTCAACATAAGGGGGAGCGCGGCGATTGCACGGCCCCGGTTCACAGCGGGCGAGTCACGTGGCGCGGCTGAGACCGTGCGCCGTGGCAGAGCCGCACAATGTTGCAACTGGACCTGCCCTCGCTGACGTTTTCGGAATCAATCACAGTCGAATGGATCGAGATGCTCTTCAGTTGTCCCGGGAGGAGATGCGATCGTTGGGATACCGGATCGTCGATTTGTTGGTCGATCACTTTGCGGACGGGGAGAGGCACAGCACCGGACGCTCTCCGGGCCGTGAGGAACTGGAGGACCAGCTCCGAGAGGCGCTCCCCGAAGACGGAACCGACCCACACGCGGTGCTCGATCAGGTGGAACAGGACGTGCTCCCCAACACGATGCGGGTGGACCACCCGCGTTTCTTCGGCTTCGTGCCGAGCCCCAACAACTTCATCGGCGTGCTGGCCGACGCGCTGGCATCCGGCTTCAACGTCTTCTCGGGCACCTGGATTTCGGGCGCCGCGGCGGCCCAGGTGGAGCTTGTGGTGATCGACTGGCTCCGAGAGCTGTGCGGACTGCCCGACACGGCCGCCGGCCTGTTTACGAGCGGGGGCTCGATGGCAAACGTCACAGGGCTGGCGGCGGCCCGCTACGCGGTGCTCGACGACGACACGGACGGCGCCGTGGCCTACTGCTCCGACCAAACCCACACGTCGGTCGACCGCGCGCTGCGCCTCCTCGGCTTCAGTCCCGACCAGCTCCGCCGCCTCCCCTCCGACGATCAGTTCCGGCTCGACCCCACTGCGCTCACCGACGCCATCGCAGCGGACCGCGCCGAGGGGCGTCGGCCCTTCTGCGTGATCGCCAACGCGGGCACCACCAACACCGGCGCCGTCGATCCGCTGCCCGCGCTCGCCGACGTGACCGACGCGGAGGACCTGTGGCTGCACGTGGACGGGGCGTACGGCGCCCCGGCCGTCGTCTGCGAGCGGGGGCGAGAGCGCCTCACGGGCCTCGACCGGGCCGACTCCCTCACCATGGACCCGCACAAGTGGCTCTTCCAGCCGTTCGAGATTGGGGGCGTGCTGGTGCGCGACGAACGCCACCTTCGCCGCGCCTTCCGAATGGGGGCCGAGTACCTGGAGGACGCGGTCGGGGAAGACGACGAGGTCAACTTTTCGGGCTACGGCATCCAGCTCACCCGCAGCTTCCGCGCGCTCAAGCTGTGGATGACGCTCAAGGTATTTGGTCGGAAGCACGTGGCCGAGGCGGTGCGCCGCGGCTTCGAGCGGGCCGAGCAGGCCGAGCGGCTCTTCCGTGAGCGACCGGGCTGGGCGGTCGTGACCCCGGCACAGATGGGCATCCTCACGTTTCGGTGTGTGCCCGAGGGGGCGACCGAGGCCGAGGTCGACGCGCTCAACGGCCGCCTGGCCCCGGCCATCAGCGAGGAGGGGACGGCCTTCGTGACGAAGACGACGCTCGACGACCGGCCTGTGCTCCGGTTCTGTCCCATCAATCCGCGCACGACGGCCGACGACGTACGGGAGACCGTGCAGGCGCTGACCGATTTGGCCCGGGACCACTACTCGCCAGGTGCGCCGTCGTAGTGTTGTGGGCCGTTTCCGAAGTGGATTCTCCTGCGAATCAACCAGCGTGATGTCTGCCCTTCACCGTCGAACGCCTCTCCTCCATTCCCCCGCCCTCAGCCGCGCGTCGGGCAGTGACGTGCGGGTCAAGCTCGAATCGGTGCAGCCGGCCGGCTCCTTCAAAATTCGGGGCATCGGGCACGCGTGCCGGACGTATGTCGAGCGCGGGGCTGCCCACCTCGTTGCCTCGTCGGGCGGCAACGCGGGCCTTGCGGTGGCGCACGCGGGCCGAAAGCTCGGCGTTCCTGTGACCGTCGTCGTGCCGGAGAGCACCACGGAGCGCGCGAAGGAGCTAATCCGGCAGGAAGAGGCCGAGGTGATCGTCGAAGGCGCTTCCTGGAACGAGGCCCACGAGCACGCCCTCACGCTGATGGGAGACGATGCCGCGTATCTCCATCCGTTCGACGACGCGCTCCTCTGGGAGGGACACTCGACGATCGTCGACGAGGTGGTCGAGGAGGGCGTCGAGCCAGAGGCCATCGTGGTGTCTGTCGGGGGCGGTGGTCTCTTCTGCGGCGTCGTCCAGGGCCTGCGGCGACACGGGTGGTCCGAAGTCCCGGTCGTGGCGGTGGAGACAGAGGGCACCCGTTCGCTCCGAGCGGCCCTGGAGGCCGGTCATCCCGCGCCGCTGGGCGCCATTGCGAGTGTCGCCACGTCGCTCGGGGCCAAGCAGGTCGGCGAGCAGACGTTCACGCTTGCCCAGGAGCACCCGACCAAGAGCGTCGTCGTGTCCGACGATGCGGCGGTGACGGCTTGCATCCGGTTCCTCGACGACCATCGCCAGCTCGTTGAGCCGGCCTGCGGGGCGGCCCTGGCCGTCGCCTACGACAACCCCGAGGTCCTCTCCGATGCGGGCACGGTCGTTCTGATCGCGTGCGGCGGGGCTGGCGTGACGCTCGAAAAGCTGCGGCAATGGCACGGGCGGGAGGAACTGCCGACCAGCAGAGAACAGTAGCGGGAGGCCGACCTCCGGATCCAAAATCGATGACCGACCGGCGAACACTCTGCGAAGCGTGAACTCGGGACCGCTTTCATCACAGTTGCTTCCAAACCGGTTCAGGGAAAGGGCGTACCGTATTCTGGAACTCGTCGTGATTCCTTTCCAAATGACGTGCTGGCGTGAGGCTGTGGTCGTACCAGGGAGCAGTGTTGGGCGCGTGCACGCTGGCGTTCTTCGCCACGATGGCCGCACGGCTGGCCATCAGTCCCGTCGTTCCCGCGATTGGTGATGAGTTTGCCGTTTCCAACGGCGCCATTGGGCTGGCCCTGACGGGCATGTGGGGGGCGTACGCTGCCGCACAGTTTCCCAGTGGCCTCCTGGCCGATCGGTACGGCGAGCGAACCATCATTCTCGTGGCCGTGTCCGGCACGGCTGTGACCAGCGGACTGCTCGCAGTCACCCCCTCGTATCCCATTTTTCTCGCCGGAGCCGTGGCCCTGGGCGGCGTGGCGGGCCTCCACTTCAGCGTCGCCACGTCGCTGCTGACCCGTACCCTGCCCAATACGGGCTCGGCCATCGGCCTTCACACCGCGGGCGCCCCGGTTGCGGGCGTTCTCATCCCGCTGGCGGCCGGGAGCGTCGGCGTATGGCTGGGCTGGCGCTGGGCCGTTGCGCTGGGCGTCGTCGTGGCCCTGCCGGCCGCCGTGCTGTTCGCGACGGTGGTTCGGCCCATCGAGCCGGTCCGGCCGGAGGAGTCGGTGTGGAGTCGCCTTCAGGTTCGCCCTCTCCTCGAACTGCTCGGTCGACCGCCCGTCGCTATCACGGCCGGCCTGTCCGTATGCGGGGCGTTCGTGTGGCAGGCCACCGCCTCGTTTCTGCCGGCGTTCCTCATCGAGTACCACGGCGTCGCCAAGCCGCTCGCCGGAGCACTCTTCTCGGTATACTTTGGGGTGCAGGGGGTGGCACAGCCCGTAATTGGGACCCTTTCAGACCGCATCGGTCGGTACCCAGCCGCCGCCCTAACCGTGGGGGTAGGTGTGCTTGGCTACAGCGTGCTCGTGGTCGGGCCGGGGCTGTGGATGGTGGCTGCAGCCGTCGTCTGTGCCGGGTTGGCCATGGGCTGGGGCGCGGCCCTCCTGCCCAAGTTCATGGACCACCTGGGCGACGAGGAGCGTGGCGCCGGCTTTGGGCTCATCCGCACGGCCTACATGGTGCTCGGGGCCAGCGGCAGCGTCGTCACCGGTGCCGCGGCCGACCTCCTGGGCTGGGGGCCGGCCTTCCTCGGCCTCGCGGCCCTGCTGGGCGGGATGCTCGGGGTGCTCCTGTACGTGATGCGGCGCTCCCGGACGGACCGCCGGGCCCCGGTGTCCCCGTAATCGGTGAACCCGAACCGTACGGATCCAGTGTTCCGTCTCTGCATTGAATCTCCAAAATAGCTCATTCGAGGGAAAGGTCCCGATGAGCACAAGAACGCGCTCCGAGGCTATCGAGGCCTGTGCGTACAGAACTAAGGAGATACTCCCCGCCGAGGTCTACCTTCTTGGACTTGGACGCGCACCCGTGCGAGCGAGACAGCGACAGTCTACGTCGCCATTATTGTCGACGTTGATGACGATCGGCTCAGTGCGGCATGTCCCGCGCTCGCGCAGGTCATCGAGGAAACCAACATCAAACTCGGCTTCGATCCACTATTTGGGTATTCCGTCGGGCAACCGCAGAATCCGCTCGCACGAATTGCGCGCGAGGAGGGGAGTCGGCTGTGAAAGGCGTCGTGCCGGACGCGTAGAAATCTTCCAATCTGGTCATCTCCGAATCGGATATGCCCCTTGACGTCGACCAATTCGACGCCCTCACCTTCGACTGCTACGGCACCCTCGTCGACTGGGCGACTGGCATCTCGACGGCCCTGCAGCCCATTCTGCGCGCCCACGACGTGGAGATCGACGACGAGGAGCTGTTCCGGCTCTACGCTCGGTTCGAGAAAGACGTGGAGTCCGGACGCTACGTGGAGTACCGCGAGGTGCTGCGGCGGGTGACACGTCGATTCGGCGACCAATTCGACTTCACGCCCACCAACGCTGAGGTCGAGCGCTTCGCGGACTCGGTGGGCGACTGGCCCCTCTTCCCCGACACAAACGAGGTTCTCCGGCGGCTGAACGAGCACTTCCGGCTCGCCATCGTGTCGAACGTCGACGATGATCTCTTCCGCGACACGGCCCGGCACTTCCGGGTCGACTTCGACGACGTGATTACCGGCGAGCAGGTGCGAACCTACAAGCCGGACCTACAGCCCTTCGAAACGGCCTTTACCCGTCTCGGCGTGCCGCCCAATCGGCTCCTGCATGTCGCCCAGAGCGTGTACCACGACGTCAACCCTGCGGGCCGCATGGGCATCGCCTGCGCGTGGGTGCAGCGGTACGACGAGCGCTTCGACCCGCCCGCGCCGCAGACCGATCCGGTCCGCACTGTTCCCGATTTGTCAAGTCTCGCCGACGCGCTCCTCGACTGACCATGCCCGACGTTCTCATCCTCCAGCACGTCCGCCCCGAGCCGCCCGGCATCATCGCCGAGGCCCTCGACGACTGTGGCGTCTCGCACCGCACAGTGCAGATCTTCCGGGACGAGCCGGTGCCCGACACGCTCAACGCCGACGGCCTTGTCGTGATGGGCGGACCGATGGGCGTCGGCGACGTCGACGACCGGCCGCACCTGTCGCGAGAAATGGGCCTGATCGAGCAGGCCCTGCGCACCGAGGGGCCCCTCCTCGGTGTCTGTCTCGGCAGTCAGCTCCTGGCCCACGTGCTCGGGGCCGACGTCCACTCCGCCCCGACGAAAGAGATCGGATGGGGCGACGTGTCCCTCACCGGCGCCGCCGCGGACGACCCGCTCTTTCGGGACGTCGACGACCCGTTCACCGCCTTCCACTGGCACGGCGACGTGTTCACGCTGCCCGACAGCGCCGTGTCCCTGGCCCAATCGGTGCAGACCGAGCATCAGGCCTTCCGCCATGGTGACCACGCCTACGGGCTCCTCTTCCACCTAGAGGTGACCCCCAAGACGGTAGCGTGGATGACGACGGCCTTCCAGGACGAAATCGCCGAGGAGGGGCTCGATGGCGCTGCGATGCGGCGCGCTGCCATGGAGCACGAGTCCGCGCTTCGTCGCACGGCACGGACCGTTTTTGGCCGCTGGGCGGACTCGGTGCCATAATCGGGAGTTGCTGAGGTCGCTGCCAGTCGTTGCTTCACTCGACATGAAAGCTCAATCACATGACCCGCTCTGCGAACATGAATGCGCACACGGTTCCCACCCTTTTTCTCGCACTGACCTTTGCTCTCGGCTGTGGGGTTGTTGGTAGCCAGGGAGAGGCCGAGACGAGAACCGAGAACGAAGAAGCTCGTCTAGATACAGTTCTCGCCGAAGGCTCCTTCGAAGGAAAAGAAGGAATTGAAACCTCTGGCACCTACCAGATCGGCCGGTCGGGATCTGATCTGAAGCTCGTTCTCGGGGAAGACTTTCAAACTGAGACTGGGCCGGACCTCTACGTTGTGCTTTCGCCGAAGCGTCCTGGAGAGGCCACCGGAGAAAACGTGATGGATGGGTCGGCAGTGAGGGTGGACACGCTGAGCTCCCTCACAGGGAAGCAGACGTACGACCTCCAGGATGGTCGGGACCTGAAACCGTTCGACTCAGTGGCGATCCAGTGCATCCAGTTTTCGCACCTCTACGGGGCTGCCGAGTTGGACTGAGCGGTAGGGAGGCGTTGGAGGGGGCGGGCCCACACCCGCCCAGACGGCTCGCGTCGACGTGCGGGCCGACAGCACTGGCTTCTGGCTCGTCTCCGATCTCGCGCCAATCGACAGTCGTCCGGCGGTCCCGGTCGCCGTTCACCTGGGGTCCTTTCCACCTTTCGTCCCCGATGCCACCAGTCGCTTACGACGCCCTTCGAGGCGGCAGATTCGAACCGGCTCGTCCACGGCGAATAGGGCATATCCGGTCTGCCCCGAGGAGCGTCCTTGCAGGGACGCCAGCTAGGCGAGAAGCAACGAGAAGGCATCGGGAACGCCGGCCCGTCCGATCAGTGCGGAACGGCCAGCCTAACATCGTTCCCTGGCTCTGCAGGATCCCCACAACGTTCCCGTTCAATCCATGGCCGACTCTCTCACCTCCCGACAGCGTGCCCACCTCCGCAGCCTCGCCCACGGACAGGACCCCCTCGTCCACGTCGGCAAGGAGGGGCTAACCGGTGCCGTCGAGCAGTCCATCGAAGAGGCGTTCAATACCCGCGAGCTCGTGACCCTCCGCGTGCTCGACAACTGCCCCCGGGACGTCCGCGACGTGGCCGAGGCGGCAGCCGGAAGCCTCGACGACGTGCAAGTGGTCCGGACGATCGGGAGCACGGCGCTCCTCTACCGTCCCCATCCGGATGATCCCGAGATCGACCTGCCATCCCCAGGCGACGGCTAGTGAGTCCCGCGCAGGGAGGCAAAAGCGCCGCTCCCGGCCCTCATGCCCGGTGCTTCCGCCAGTACCGCCGGAGCCCCAGTGCCGCCATCCAGCTCGGATTGGCGAGTTCGTAGCGGTCCCACGCGGGGTCGTCTACGCCGTTGGCGGTGGCAAGGTCGTACATCCAGCCGGTCACGGCCTCCCGCAGGGCCTCCTCCTCGTCGGCGAGGTCGGGCACACGATCGGTGACCCAGTTCTCCGTGGCGTCGATGGCACCCCCGAGGCGGTCGAGGTGGGCCGAGACGTCGTCGTAAATCCCGAAGTGGGTGGGAGCAAGGTGTGTGATGTCGTGGTGGGAGCGTGCAGCCTTCAGGCGAGCGAGGCTCTCGCGCCAGAGGTCGAGTCGGATCTCGGGTGGGGCCAGCGGCAGCTCTACGTACGTTTCGCCGGGCATGCGGACGCCCCCCACGTCGCCCGTAAAACAAACGTCCCCAATCAGGTAGCTCATGTGGTGGGAGGCGTGGCCCGGCGTGTCGAGGGCCGTGGCCTCCAGGGTGCCCAGCGGAATGGTGTCTTCGTCGTCGAGGGCCACGAGCTGATCCTTCGGAACGGGATGCATCTCGCCCCAGAGGCGGTCCATGTCGTCGCCGTAAATACGCTCGGCACTCGCCAGAAGCGTCTCGGGGTCGGACAGATGGGAGACGCCCACGTGGTGCACATAGATGGTAGCGCCGTGCCGGGCTAGGTGCCCAGCGGCCCCCGCGTGGTCGAGGTGGACGTGAGTCAGTAGCACCTCTGAGATGTCGACGGGCGTGAGGCCGTGATCGGCCAGCTGAGCCTGCAGCATCGGGAACGTGGAGCCGGGCCCGGTTTCGATAAGCGCTGCGCCGTCGTCGTGCGGGAGCAGGTACGACGCAATGGTCTCCGGGCGGTCCTGGAAGTGGAGGTCGAGCGTCCGCAGACGGTCCATCATGGGGCGCAAGGAGGTATGGACGAGTGCCGTGAGCGGGACGAGAAGGTGCTACGATGCGCCGGGGCCCTCGCTACCGGGGCCTTCACTTCGTCGTTCCCGGGTCAGGTCAACCGACCCGCCGTTCGTTCGGCTGGAGTAGCGTGCGGATGTCCTGCGCCAAGGCCTCGCTCCCGGCCGTCAGGAGGCTCCCGCCGAAGACCACGTCGTCTGCGTCTGCGTCGAGCGGCTGCGCCACGCCACCCGCTTCCCGCACGCAGGGCACAAGCGCGGCCACGTCCCACGGCCGCATGATCGTGTCGACGGCGGCGTGGGTCCGGCCCCGCGCCACGAGAGCGTGCTGGAGGCAATCCGTCACGAATCGGAACTTGCCGGCCCGGCGCACGAGGTCGGTAAGGCGGTAAGGGGTTTGGTCCTCGTCGGCCAGGACATCGGAACTGTGAAGGGCCGTCGTGGTGACGGTAGCCGCCTCCAGGGACGATACCGGGTCGACTTCCACCTGCGTCTCGTTGTCCGCCGTCCGGAACCAGCACCCTTGCCCCTGAGCAGCGTAGACCGTTTCGTCGATGGCCGGAAAGTGAATGACCCCGATGACCGGTTCGCCCTCCTCCAGCAGGGCCACCAGCGTCCCGAAGAGGGGCACACCGATCGTGAAGCCCGCCGTACCGTCGACCGGATCGAGCACCCAGCAGTAGCGGGCGTCGTCGGGCCCGCTCCGTCCAAACTCCTCCCCAAGCACGGCATGGTCGGGACGGTTGTCCGCGAGGCGCTCCCGCATCACGCGCTCTGCCTCGCGGTCGGCCTCAGTTACCTCGGTGCCATCCGGTTTGCGAGCGACGCTCACGGTCCGAAATCGGGGCAAAATTTCGGCCTCGGCCGCGTGAGCCAGTGCCAGTGCGAGGTCGAGTTCTGAGGAGGGAGGGGGCATCGGCCCACTGCGTTGTCGAAAGAGAACGAAGACGGAAGCGCTACTTGTGCTCGCCCCGAAGCTGCTTTCGCACTCGGATCAGGAGGTCCTTCGTGGCCCGGATGCCCTCGAACTCACTCAGCTTGTCGCCCTCATATTCGATCCCGACGTGCCCGTGGTAGCCCGCGTCAAGGACGATACGCATCATGCGCTCATAGTCGGTTTCTACCGCGTTGCCCGCGTCGTCGAACGCGTAGGTCTTGGCACTCACGCCCTTGGCGTAGGGCATCAGCTCCCGGACGCCTTCGTAGCGATTGTACGTTTTGCCCTCCCGGATCGTGAAATTGCCGAAGTCGGGAAGGGTCCCACAGCGAGGATGGTCGACCGCCTCCATGACCGACGCCAGCCACTGGCCGTTTGAAGAGAGCCCCCCGTGATTTTCGACGATCACGTTGACGTCCCGCGAGGCCGCAAACTTAGTGAGGCGCCGCAGGCCGTCGGCCGCTCGCTTCTTCTGCTCTTCGTAGCTCCCGCTGCTCTGGGCGTTGACCCGGATGGAGTGGCAACCAAGCCGTGCAGCCGCCTCCACCCATTTGTGATGGTTCTCAACGGCCTGCCGACGCTGCTCGGGGTCGGCGGCGCCGAGAGCCCCTTCCTGATCGCACATGATAAGCAGGCTTCGCACGCCCGCCTCCTCCGCCCGACGCTTCATCTTCTGGAGATAGGCGGTGTCGGTGGCCCTGTCCATGAAGAACTGGTTGACGTACTCGACCGCGCTGATGCCGAATTTCTTCTTCGCCGTCGGAGCGAAGTCGAGATTGTCCATCTCTCCATCGAAAAGGGCTCGGTGCAGCGACCACTGCGCCAGCGAGATTTTGTAGAGCGGGTCTGTGCGGGCCATCGTACCAAGCGGTGCGTTGGCGGCACTCACCCCGAAGCCGGCCAGTGCGGCGGCAGAGGCCGTGATGAATTGGCGTCGGTCCATGGGAACGGATCAGCGGGGGAAGAAAGGCGGACAGAGAAAGGAGTTTCTACCCTACAAATCCCCTCTCCGAAAATCAACGCAGCGTGATCTCCACGAGGACTATGAGGCCGGCTCATCGGCTGCGATCTGTGCCAGTGTCCGGCGGGCTGCCCGCTGCTCGGCCTCCTGCTTGCTGCCCGCCATGCCCTGTTCGTACGCGGTGTCCCCAACGCGCACCTCCACCGTAAACGTCTTGTCGTGGCTGGGGCCGTCCTCACGCACGACGCGGTAGGTCGGTTGGGGCCAGCCTCTGGCCTGCATGTATTCGAGAAGTTGGCTTTTGTAGTTCTCGTCCTGGGTGGCCACCTCGGCAAGGTCGAAGGCCGCAAGAGCGCGCTCGCGGACGAACCGACGGGCAGCCTCATAGCCCTGATCCAGGTAGACGGCCCCAACGAACGCCTCAAACGCGTCGGCAAGGATGCTCGGATTGTCGCGACCGTTCTCCTGCGCGGCGTTTGTGCTCATACGCAGATGAGTCCCCAAGTCTAGGTGTCGGGCGTACATCGCCAGGGGCGACTCGCTCACGAGACGGGCCCGGAAGCGGGTTAGCTCCCCCTCGTCTTTTTCCGGAAAGCGCTCGTAGAGAATTTTGCCAACGACGAGATCGAGGAACGCGTCTCCCAGGAACTCGAGGCGCTCGTTCGACCGCAGAGAACGACCGGAATGGACGCGAAGAAGGGACCGGTGCGTGAGGGCACGTCGGTAGAGCGTGAGGTTATCGACGGAGCGGCCCACCAGGTGCTCGATGGTGCTCCGCGAAACGTCGAGGTCGGAAGGAAGAGAGCGGTCGGTCATATCGCTGTGCCCTGAACGCGGGAGTGTGGGGTCGTATTCCTCCCAACGGAGCACGGACCGGCAGGATCAGGACCGGGGAGTCGGAAACCGTGGGCGCGATCTGCTTGCACCGTAGGGGGGGTCCGCAGGCTCCTGCTTGGGGCGACGGTCCGGTGGGATCACCCGTCGGCGAACAGTCGTGAAATCCTTCCCTTCGCTACGGTTCCCTGCAAAAGCGCTTGTACCCATGCCTTTGACGACCGTCAGTCCCGCCACTGGTGAAGAACGTAAGCGCTACGCGCTGCACACGCCCGACGAGGTAGACGAACGGCTCGACCGCGCAACCACGGGCTTCGCCGCGAACGCCGAGCGGACCCCCTCCGAGCGGGCCGAATACCTGGAACGAGCGGCCAACCTCCTGGAGGAAAATGCCCGGTCACATGGCGCTTTGATGGCGCGCGAGATGGGCAAGCCAATCTCCCAGGGGGAGGCAGAGGCCGAAAAGTGTGCCTGGGTGTGTCGGTATTACGTCGAGCACGGCGCCGACTTTCTGGCCGACGAGCCCGTCGACACCTCCGCCCAAAAAAGCTACGTCGCCTACGAGCCGCTCGGGCCTGTCCTGGCCGTCATGCCCTGGAATTTTCCGTTCTGGCAGGTCCTTCGGTTTGGGGCCCCGGCCCTGATGGCCGGAAACGCCGTGCTTCTGAAACATGCCCCGAATGTCACGGGCTGCGCTCGTGCCATTGAGGACATCTTTCGGGAGGCCGGCTTTACCGACCACGAGTTTCAGGTGCTCCAGATCGACGAAGAGACGGTCGCGGACGTGCTGGAAGACCGGCGCGTACGGGCGGCCACCCTCACCGGCAGCGTCGGGGCCGGAAAGGCCGTTGCCCGACAGGCCGCAGCCCAAGTCAAGCCCACCGTGCTCGAGCTCGGCGGCTCCGACCCGTTCATCGTCTGTGCCGACGCGGACCTTGAGCGAGCGGCCTCGGTCGGCTGCACGGCACGCATGCAGAACAGCGGGCAGAGCTGCATTGCCGCGAAGCGGTTCATCGTAGAGCGGTCGGTGCTCGACGCGTTCACGAATCGGCTCATCGAGGAGGTCGAGGCGCTCGCGGTCGGCGATCCGATGGACGACGCCACGCAGGTGGGGCCGATGGCCCGGGAGGACCTGCGGGCCGGCGTTCACGACCAGGTGGAGCGCGCTATCGGGGAGGGGGCGACGGTCCTCACCGGCGGCCACACGCTGGAGCGCGATGGATTCTACTACGCACCAACCGTTCTCTCCCACGTAGAACCGGGCACAGTTGCGTTCGAAGAGGAAATCTTCGGCCCGGTCGCATCCGTCGTGGCGGCGGACGATCCCGACCACGCCGTGGCCCTGGCCAACGACACGCGGTTCGGGCTCGGGGGGAGCATCTTTACCGAAGACGCCGAGAAGGGGGAGCGGATGGCCCGGCAGCTAGAGGTCGGCTGCGCGTTCGTCAACGAGATGACGAAAAGCGATCCCCGCCTTCCCTTCGGCGGCATCAAGGACAGCGGTTACGGGCGCGAGCTCTCCCACCACGGCATTCGGGAGTTCGTGAACACCAAAACTGTATGGGTCGACTGACGCCACCCGAGGAAATCCCCCCTCCGGAGACGCCCGCAGGCGATGGGAAACGTGCCGTCTTCCGGGTGGGGGCGGCTCCACTACTGGATGATGGCCAGCCGACGGGTCTTCGACCGATCCCCGGTCTTCAACCGCAGGAAGTATACGCCGCTTGGCAGATCGTGGGCCTTGAGACGAGCCGTCGTCGACTCCCCGGCCGTCGGGGTGCCGCGGTAGACGGTCTTCACCTGCTGGCCGAGTGTGTTGTAGAGGCGAATCGTCGTCTTCGCCTGTCTTCGCACGGCGAATGAGACTTCAGCCGTGCCCCCGCGCACGGGATTCGGCGCCGGGCTGCTCAGGCGGAGGGCCTTCTCCATCCGGAGCTCGACGGTGGTCGGCTCGTGCGGATGGGTGGTGCCGCTTAGGTCCACCTGCTTCAGGCGGAACTCATGCGTGCCAGCCGTGAGGTCGTCGACCGTGAATCGGTAGGTCTTCGTCTCGGTGGTGGTGCCCCCGGAGGCGTTGCTCTCGACGTAGCCGATCTCCTCCCACGCTCCCTTGCTCCCGGAGGCCGTAGAGCCGCTCCTACGGTCCGACTCGACCGGACGGTGCTGGACGCGGAAACCAGCGTTGTTCTGCTCCGAGGCCGTCGTCCAGGTCAGTTCCACGGCCTTCGGACCGGTCTGCGTGCCGTCGAACGACGCCAGTTCGACCGGAAGTTGTTCTCCAGGGGGCCCGAAGAACTCGGACGTGTTGCCGTTCGCGTCCGTCGCCGTGGCGACGAAGTAATCGCTGGAGGAGACGCCGGAGTAGTTGTCGAGGTTGAAGATAATCTGGTTGGTCTGGTTGGCCGCTCGATAGTCCTGGGAGCCGAGGTATCTCTTGCCTTCCCCGCTGCTCTCGGTGTCGGCAACGTAAAAGTCGACCCTGAGGGGATAATTCGACCCAGTGTCGTTGGTGTTGATCTCGTATTCGATGGTGACCTCGTTATTCGAGTCGTCATGGCTGACGCTGGTAACCTCCGGGCTGTTCTGTAGCCCGTTCGGCCCCGAGTCGGTGTCGCCGCCGTCGTTGCTGGTGACGCCGCTATTCCCGAGGTCGATGCCGAGTTGAGGGGTGTCGCCCCCGTTTTGATAAGTGACATTGCCGCGCACACTCACCCCCCTGACGTCGGTCGACGACTCACTAGAGCCGAGCGAGATGCCGTCCCCTCCATTGTAGGCGATGACGTTTCCCTGACCCCCATCGGACGGGTCCGGGCTGGAAAACGATGCTCCGTATTCGTACCCGATCACGTGACCGGTGGAGCTACTGCCGTCCCCAACGATGCGAATTCCGTCGTCGGCGGTCCCGCCGTTGCCGACGTTCGCGTCCTCGGGTGTCGTGCCGATATAGTTCTCCTCAAACACGTTGTTGGCAGCGTCCCCCTGCATGAGGATTCCATCCGCCCCGTTCGCTCCAATCACGTTCCCCTCGCCCGTCGGGGTCGACGTGCCGGCGACCGAGCCGTCACCAAGCGAGTTGTTCGTCTTCCCGATGAACACACCTTCCACGGCTGTTCCGGCCGTCCCGTCGAGTAAAATGCCATGTCTCCCGTTTCCCAACTTCGTCCCGTCCGGGGCCACGCCAATGTAGTTGTCAGTCACGTCGTAAAAAGAGCCCGCGATTTCAATCCCATCCTGCCCGTTGGCGACAATCACGTTTTCGTCGAAAATACTGACCGCCAAGGTGGGGAGGTTAGCCGTAGCCTGAATGCCGTCGACAGAATT
Source organism: Salinibacter sp. (assembly GCF_042218895.1). NCBI lineage: Bacteria > Pseudomonadati > Rhodothermota > Rhodothermia > Rhodothermales > Salinibacteraceae > Salinibacter > Salinibacter sp. Next base: position 41,723 of record NZ_JBDGQQ010000084.1, read on the forward strand.
GCCAAGGCCGGAGGCGAGATTCCGGTTCGTGCCGATGAAGTTGTCGATGAGATCCCAGCCGTAGCATTCGTCGGTGATGCGGACGCCCTCCCCATTGTTACCGGCGACGACGTTGTTCCGCACTTTCGTGATGTCGCTCGTGCTTGTCCCCGTGCTCCGACGGCACACGATCCCGCCGGAGGCCGTGCCGTCGCCGTTCGGAAGCTTCTTGTCCGCGGCGCTATTCAGCCCAATAATGGCGTCCTCGATGGTCGTCCCATCCGCGCTGTTGTTCGAGCCGCCGACGTCGATGCCCTGCTTGTCGTTGCCCGAAATCACAGTCACAAAGGGGAAAAGAAAGAAACCCTCCGCGTCAACAGTGTTGTTGTCTCCGGACAGCGCGATTCCGTCAGTCCCGTTCCCTCGACCAGAATCGCCGTCGAAGGTGGTGCCGACAAAATTATTCCGCAGCAGATTGCCATTGCTCTCGACAACGATTCCGGCGCTTCCGTTGGCGGACACAATGTTTCCAAGTGACACATCATTTCCAAGGAAGTCCTGTCCGACACCGCCGATGGTGTTATTCGTGCCATCCTCAATGCGAATGCCACTCCCCCCGTTTCCCTTGGCGGTGCTGCTGTCCGACGCCGCAAGGCCGATGATGTTGTCCGTGATGTCATTGCCGTTCGTTAAACCCGTAGCGTTGACGCTGCCGTCGGCGTTGCCCACAACAATACCGGCCCGCTGGTTGCCCGAGATCACGTTGTTGGTAATCAGAGAATTGTTGTCGGATACCACGATGCCTGCATGACGGTCGAAATTCCCAGTGTCCGGGTTCTGATTGTTTCCCTGAACGGTTTCTCCGTCCACGTCGAGCCCGATATAGCAGTTCCGGACGGTGATATCATTGTCCGTAATGTCGATGCCCTCATC
>NZ_JBDGQQ010000085.1:0-4579 GCF_042218895.1 Salinibacter sp.
AACGCGCCCACGGACGGCGCGACGAGGGCCGCCGGAATGAGCGGCAGCAGGAGGACGAGGGCGAGGGCTGCGACCAGGGTGGCCGTCTTCCCCAAAACAAATGCGGCCCGGGGCACCGGCTGACTCCACAGGAACGCCCGCTCGTCGTGCTCCTCGTGCGCGGCACTCACCCCGATGAGGAGGCCGAAGAGGGGCACCACGTACAGAAACAGCAGCAGAAGCCCGAACGGCACCGCCTCGGGGCGTCCGCTGAGGAAGGCCGTCGCCAGCCCGCTTCCCCCCACGAGCACCGCGAAGATCTGGACGAACTGGTTGTGCAGCGTCGTCGTCACCTCCCGGCGGATGATGGCGCGGTAGACCGATGCTGATAGTTGCGTAAGCGGCATGGCGTGTATTCGAGGATCGAGAGTCAAGTGAGGAGTGAGTATTTCGTATTGCGTATTTCGTAGCATTCGATCTGACTGATACGCAATACGCACTACGCGCCCTGAGCGCAGCGAAGAAGTAGTTTCAGACTGCAATACGCATCACGCGGCAACCGGATTGGCTTCCTCCTCCACGGCCCGAATCTGCCCGTCCTCGCAGCGCAGCACCTGATCCACAATCGGCCGCCACACCTCGTGCAGGTGCGTGGCGAGAAGCACGGTTGCTCCCTCCTGGGCTCGCGTCTGGAGGCGATCCATGAGCACGTCGCGCCAGTCGGGATCGAGGCTGAGGGCGGGCTCGTCGAGGAGCAGGACCGGCGCGTCGGCCAGGTCGAGGAGGGCGAGGCCCAATCGCTGCCGCATGCCCCCGGAGAGGGTACCGCAGGGGTCGTCGGCCGCGTCGAGGAGGGCTACCTGATCGAGGCGGGCGTCGAGTCGGTCAGTCGAGACGTCGCGAAGACCCGCGTAGAAGCGAAGGACCTGCCGGGGCGTGAGCGCCGAATGGAAACGCACGTCCTGCGGCAGGAAGGCGAGTCGTTCCTGCGCCGCCGCCCGGTCGGTCGTCACGTCCATGCCGTCTACGATGGCGGACCCGTCATCGGGCGTGGCGAGGCCCGCCAGCACGTGCAGGGTCGTGGTCTTGCCCGAGCCGTTGGGCCCCACCATGGCGACAATCGTGCCCGCGTCCACCGCGAACGAAGCGCCGTCCAGGACGGTCTCCTCTCCGTAGGCCTTGTGTAGATTGGTAACGTCGATCATGCGTGGTTCCTCCATAGGGCAGCGACCCCGACTGCAAGTATCGTGACGATGAATGCGACGGTGCGTCCAACTCCCCCAGCGGCCTCGGCGGCGAGCTGGGCCGGCGGCTGCATGAGCGGATGCGAGTCGGTGATGGTGGGCACATTGACCGCCGGGACGCGCCGCAGCGCCTCCTCGAGCAGCGCCAGACCCGGACTGGCCGCCAGCAGGTCCACGTACGGAAAGTTCTCGCGGTACCCACCGAGCAGGTCCACGGTCCGGTACGGCAGCTCGCTGATCCCGTCGGCGTCCACGTCCAGCAGGCCGCGCGGGCCCCAGTAGTTGCCCACGCCGTCCATCTGCCACTCGTTGGTGGCGCTCATGCCGGCCACCGCCGCCGTGTGCAGGTTGCCGCGGATGACGTTTCGGCTGAACCGGTTTTCCGTCGAGCTTCCGGTCATCCGGATGCCCCGGTAGTTGGACGCCACCACGTTGGCCTCGAACTCGTTTCGGGTGCTGTTCTCGAGGTAGACGCCCGTGCCGTTTCGGGTCATCCGGTTGTCCACGAAGCGACCGTCCGTCATCGTCTGGAGCAGCAGTCCGTATCCGCGCTGCGACCGGTTATTGCGGAAGACGTTGTGCCGCACCGTGATGTTGTCCGAGTACATGAGGGCCGACCCCGAGGCATTGTCGTAGAAGACGTTGTGCTCGAACGTATTGTCGTCCGAGTACATGAAGTGCAGCCCGTAGCGCACGTCGTGGATCGTGTTGTGCGCCGTGTAGTTGTGGTCGGAGTGCGAGAAATACGTGCCGTCGCGGGTGTGGTGGATGGTGTTGTGGGTGATCGTGCTGTGGAGGGCATTCCACAGATGGATGCCGTTGCCCCGCTGGGCGGAGACGAGGGGCACTGTGCAGGTCCCGCCGCCCGCCGGCACCGAGCAGTCCTCGTGCAGCTGGGCCTCCTTAGGCGAGAGCCGCCGCGTCACGGTCGGGGGACCTTCGATCGTGTTCTCGACGATGACGGTCCGGTTTTTTCCCATCACGTAGATGCCGTGGAGGACATCTACCAGGCGATTGTTGCGGATCGTCGCCCGGTGGCCCTTCACCATGATGCCGGCGTGGTCCTGGGCGAGCTGCTTGCCCGAGTCCGTGATGCGGAAGCCCTCGATGGTCACCCCGCTGGCCTCGACGGTCACGACGTGCGTCGTCTCGTCGCCCTTCAGGTGCGCCCCATTCCGGCCCACGAGCACGACCGGCGTCTCGATCACAAACGGGCCGTCGTGCGTGCCGCCGTCCACGACGAGCGTGTCGCCGGGCGCCGCGGCGTCGAGGCGAGCCTGTAACGACTGAGCATGGCTGCCAGGAGCCAGGCCAAGCAGCAGTCCGAATGTAAGTGCCCAGAGCGTACGCATTACTGTTGAAGGTTGGAACGTTGAACGTTCAACGTTAAACGTTCAACGAACATGGCTAGTGGGAGTGCTTATGCCGCGGTCGCCTCGGGGGCTGGCTCAACCTCCGACGAGCTTGTATCCTGCCGGACACCCATCCAAATCGCCCCGCCGAAGCACAGGACCGCCCCCAGCAGCAGGGCCGATCCCTCGCGCGGGAAGCTGTACTGCGTAAAATTCGCAATTTGCTTCCACCCAATCAGGATCGGCGTGAAGGGGTCAATGTCCATCGGTGCCTGCGGGTCGAGGTTGTGCGCGTAGGTGTAGAGCCGGTAGTAGAAGCGCCACAGCGAGAATGCGCCGAAGTACACGAACAGCACCAGCGTATCGATGGCCGACTTGAGCGTCCCGAAAAACGCAGCCCGCAGGGCCAGGAGCGAGAATCCCCCGAGCAGGAAGGGGATGAACCGCATCTCGGTAAAGTCCTCTTCCTGCAGCGGCTGCATGCCGATGTAGTGGTTCAGGTTGTTGATCTCGACCAGATCTTGCCCCCCGTTCCCTGCCTCCAGCTTGTGGCTGTAGATGTACAGGTCGAGGCCCTCCTGGTACTGCGGCGCCACGAGGTGAATCTGCCACAGCGGGAGGAAAATGGCGACCACGAGCAGAACGGCTCCGGCGACGAGCAGGAGTCGGCCGCGGTCGGGAATGGGGCGATCCGCCAATTCAGGAATGCGTTCGATAAAGTCTCGCATGGCGTCGTTGGAGTGTGGATGTTTGGATGAATGGAAGTGTGAATGGTATGTGTGGAAGCGTGTGGAGGGGAGGTCGGTGCAAACCGCCTCCCACATCCACACGTCCACACTTCCAGACCTCCACACCAAACCCTACCGCGGTTTGACTTCGAGGTAGCCCTGCATCTCCTGGTGGAGTGCCGAGCAGAAGTTCGTGCAGTAGAAGGGGAAGACGCCCGCCTTCTTTGCTTCGAACGTGAGCGTCTTCGTCTGACCGGGCGCCACGACGGCGTTCATGTTGTGCTCGGCGATGCCGAAGCCGTGGATCATGTCCGACACCTGTTCGATGTTGGTCAGGTGAATCGTCACCTCGTCACCCACCTTGGCTTCGATCTTGTCCGGGTAGTACTGGCTCCGCTTGGCGATCACGTGGGCCGTCACCTCGTTCGGGCCGGTGCGCTGGTAGCCTGTGTTCTTCGGGTCCCAGCGCGCCTCCGGATGGTCGTTGTTTTCCTTCTTGTAGACCTCCTTCGGGTTGATCGTCTCGGCCTTGGCAACCTGGGCGAAGTGCGGCTCGGGCGGCGTGTAGGCCTCCGCCACCATCTTCATCTTCTTGCCCGAGATGTCGATGAGCTGGCTCGTTTCCGGCTTCTCCGGCCCGACCGACAGCCCGCGGTTCTTTTTGAGCTTGTTCATCGCGACCAGCCACTTGCCGTTCGGGTCCTTCGTGTCGCTGCCGCTGATGACGAGGTGCCCGATGTTGAAGTGGACATTGACCTTGTCCACCACGGCCTTGCTCATGTCCTTCTTCGTGGCCTCGTCCCACGGGGGCATCTTCCACTTCGTGACGGTCGACTCGATGAACATCGACGTGTAGGCGTTTCCGCGACCGTCGAACTGGGTGTGGAGCGGGCCCTGCCCCACCGGCACCTCCCCTTCCACGATGGCGTCGTAGTTCACGACGGGCACGCCGCGGAATTCACCCTGGAAGTTCTCGTTCTCGATGGCTGTCTTGAAGTCCTTGAAGTCATAGACCGTGGCCGTCGGCTGCAGCTTGCCGGAGGCGACCACCCAGCGGCCGGTCGGGTTTACGTCCATACCGTGGGGCGACTTGCTGGCCGGCACGAAGTACATCACGCCCTCGTGCTCCGATGGATCGATCAGCGGCACGCCGTTGCGCGTCTCCACGTCGTTGTTTTTCACGATCTCCTCGGCGCGCTGCCAGTTGACCCACGCGGTCAGGTCGCGGTCGCGCTGGCTGGCGTTGATCTCCAGGGAGTCGTGGGCCATCTCGGTG
>NZ_JBDGQQ010000086.1:0-23332 GCF_042218895.1 Salinibacter sp.
GGCCGGTGTCCTCGAGGGTCAGGTCCGCGACGACCTCGATCATGCCGGCGACCGATTCCTCGGGGGACAATCGTGCATCGGATCCGCCCATATCGGTCCGTACCCAGCCGGGATGCAGGGCCACAGCGATGACGCCATCGTCTCGAAGAGCAGCGGCCTGCAGGCGCGTGCACATGTTGAGGGCCGCCTTGCTGGCGCGGTAGCTGTGCCAGGTGTCGCTCTGGGTGTTGGCAATGGACCCGAGTTGGGACGTGAGGTTGACGACCGTTGCGCGTCCGTCCGCGGCGCCGTCTCGGAGCAGATCCGCAAAGGCCTTCGTCATCAGGTGCGGCCCGGCGGCGTTCACCCGGAAGACGTCCATCATCGTCTCCGGATCGACGCCCTCGAACCGGTCCTGCTGCCCGCCTCCGTTGATGCCGGCATTGTTGACGAGAAGCTCCAGCGCGCCGGTCTCCGTTCGAACCCGCTTGGCCGCGGCTCGAATGGCGCCGGGCTCGGCCACGTCGAGGGCAAAAATTTCTACTGTGTCGGGGTGAGCGGCGGCGCACTCCCGCAGATGTGTTGCCTCTTCCGGCTGTCGACAGGTGGCAAAGAGGCGATCTGCTCGCTCAGCCAGCTGGCAGACCCATTCGAGACCGAGTCCTCGATTGGCACCGGTAATGAGTGCAGACGATGCAACAGTAGCCATTCCTGGAGGTCGTCACTTCAAATACGGGATCGAGACTATGCCAGATAGCGCGGTGCCCTCGACCAGATGGGTCTTTCACCGTTCGTGACCAGGCGTCGGGGAGATCCGCATCTACGAATCTTGACGTCGATCGGCTGGCTGGATCTGTTCTCCGGGCGGTCGGGTGGGGACTTCGACATCGTCCCAGTCCCCCTGCAATGTTGGTCGATCACAGGAACGTATTTCCTTATCCTCGATCTCGTCTCTCCGTTTCCCCTCCTCTCCTCCGACCTCGCCGGTCCTCAGAGCTCGTACTGCACCCCCAGGTGAACGCCATAGCGGCCCAGTTCCAGTAGTCCCTCCTCCTCAAAGAGAAGAGAGAAATCTCCGCGGACCCCCGCTCCCACGCCGAGGTGACTCGTGATCGGAATCTGCACGCTTGCGCCCGCCTCGACGGTGGAATATTGAACCCATCGCTTCTCGTCACCGCCCGTGCCTTCCCTCGTCCGACGCAGCAGGTGCGGAGCGAATCCGACGAAAGCGCTTACCGGTCCGCGTCGGGGAAAAACCCCAACGCGAAGTCCCGTCGCGAGGTCGAGATACGTCTGCCAACCCTGCAAACACGGACCTGTGATGCAGATAATTGGGTGGGGTGCTAGTTGCTCGTAGGAAAGACCGCCGTACAGGGCCAGTCCGAAGGGCGTCTCTCCGAGGCATACCCTCGATTGGACCTCGACGTAGGGCGCCAGTCCGCCGGTGTTTTCACTTACCGTCTGCACGGCCCCCGTGCGAACCGCGACAGTGGGACGACTGAAGAAGGGGATCTGCTGCGCCGTCGCCGCGATCGGCATCGCGAGTAGCCCGACGACAACAGCGAGAAGGGGAAGGAAACGTTTCATGAAGGCTTCTCGGAGATGGTCGGCAGAGCGACGCAAGAGACTCGCAGTTGTACTACACGCGTCGAGACCGCAGTGCACCACTCTGATCCCGCCCCTTCTGTATTTCACATCATTATCATAAGTCTAGTTCCGAAGAGGAATCTGCGCCTCAGTCCTCGGCGTCCGGAATTGCCACCCGTCGGAACCGTTCAATCTCCCGTTGCAAGCGCTCCCGCATCGGTTCCAGACGGGGATCGTCGTGGTGGGTCGAGGCCTCCAGGACGGCCCGATGAAACCAGTGCTGCTCGTCCGGCCCGGCACTGAGAGCCGCGAAAATATCTTCGCCTGCCTCCAGGCTCTGGGTGATCGACCAGAGGTTGTGGATCTTGTCGGCCAGACTGATGGCCGCCGCCTCTGGGCTTCCCGAGCGGATGCCCTCTAGGTAGTCTTCTTTTCGGACCCGCCAGGGCCGCATCTGTCCGTCGTCGTCGAGCTTCCGCTCCGACACCTGTGCCACGAGCCTTGCGACCTCCGCCCCCACGGCGTCGCGGAGCTGCTTGCGCCGCAGGCGCTGCCCATGCTGGTTCATGTCCTCGATGGCGTCGTGGAGGTACGCAGCGGCCACGGTGATCTCGCCCCACCCGGCCCGGCGCACGATCGAGGCCACCGCAGCCAGGTGCGCGATGACGGGAATCTGGATTTCCTCCCCCCTGGGGACCTCGAACGCCGGGTCGCGCCATGCGCCCTTCCGGTAGGTGCCGTCGTGCCACTGTGCCGACAGCTCGATGGCGTGCTCGATGAGGGGGCTGAATAGTGTGTTCGGATCCGACGCGTCGTCCATGAGCATTCATCGGTCCTGTCTGTGGCGATTGCAAACCCTCAGGACGCCCCTCCCTTACGTCTATGCTACCGACCTTCTACCGTCCCTCGTCCTCTACAGCTCCACCACCTGATGCGTGGAGGTGTCGGTATGGAGCGCGTGCCGCAAGTCGTCGAGCAGGTCGACGCTGTACTTGTTCAGGTAGTAGAGCACGTTGATCCGCCGCTCCTGGAGCGTCCCATTCGGGCGTAGATTGATGTGCGCCTTCTCAAGCTGCGCCCGCACCTCGTCGTGCTGCCGCTTTTCGGCGCGGACCACCTTCTGCTTCAGCGTCTCCATCTCGTCGACGATGGCCGCGCGCGTCGCCTCGGCCGAGGAACCGAGCGTCCGGTCGACCGCCTCCACCTCGGGCTTCAGGGCGTTGATGGTCTGATGGAGCTGGGGCATCGCCTCCGAGAAGACCGCGTCGATGTCGACCTCCATCGTCTCCATGACGACTTCCTGGAAGAGTGCGTCCAGATCGGTTCCGAAGTCGGCAACCGAGCGGTCGTACTTGTCAAGCACCTTCTGCACCTTGCTCTCAACCAGGGAGACGCTTGCCCGCGGGTGGATGAGCGGCATGTCGAGACCGGCCCAGTCGTACACGTCCCCGTACTGGGCGAAGTAAGAGACCTCCCCGGGCCCCGCCACGTACGCTGCCGTGGGCAGGAGATGGTCCTGCATAAGGGGCCGCAGGACGACGTTGGGGCTGAAGCGCTCGGGCTCAGCGTCGAGGCAGTCGAGCAGCTCGGCCCGCGAAAACGTGCGGTCGGTGCCGCGAAGCTGGAAGGCGTCGTCGCCCAAATCGATCGCCCGGCGGCTGTCGTCCCCGAGCCAGAAGAGATTGGTGGGGTGGGCCGTGATCTGCGCGTGGTATCCTTGCTCGCGGAGGGCCTGACTGGTGGCGTCGATCCGGGTGGCGGGCGTCTGCGGATCCTCCAGCTCGCGGCGGAAGAGGGGGCGGCTCAGGGCCTTCAGGCGCGCGTCGTCCGGGTTGATGAAGACGAGCCCTTCGTCCTCGAACAGCGAGCGCATCAGCTGCGCAAACGCGTCCTCGATTCGGGTGCCGGGCTGATACGCCGCCCGCACGCGCTCCATGACCGCCGGCTTGAAGTCGGACGACGGCAGGGCCTCGTCGAGGCGGTCGAGCACGTCGTTGATCGCGTCGGTGAGGACGAGCCGCCCAACGGCCCCCGGGTTGTCGTCCACGTCCGGATCGTAGCTGAGCGACACGACCTCGTTGCGGTGCAGGACGTGTGCCGTGGAAATCTCCTCGAAGTCGTGGTCCTCCCCCTCGACCCAGAAGACCGGAACCACCGTCCGCCCTGTCTGCTCGGCCCACTCCTCCGCCAGTTGGAGCGTGGTGATGGTCTTGTAGACGGTATAGAGCGGTCCTGTGAAGAGGCCCACCTGCTGCCCCGTCACGACGGCGATGCTTTCCGGGTCTCGCAGGGCCTCGATGTGGGAGCGGGTCGCTGCGTCGAGGCCCCAGCGCTCGTTCTGATCAAGGAGCACGTCGGCCAATGTGTCGCGATCCGAGGGACGCTGGGCGGCTTCTCGCGCCGCCTTCCGGCGGGCTGTCGTGTCCTGCCAGTCCCCCGCGTAAAAATCCGCCACGGCTCCAAAGCTCGAGCAGTAGTCGACGAAGAGGGCCGGAAATGCCCCAAGGTCAGCAAGCGACGCGGGGCGAACGGCGGTGCGAGCAGGGGGCGACATGCAATCGCAAAGATCTGAGGGGAAATCGCGAGAGGCAAAGTGGCCTTCGCGGGCGTTCCAGGGACGAGTCCGAAGGCCGAGAGCAGGGGGATAATGAAAAAGCGAAGCCCCGAGTATATGCCTCAGGGCTTCGCTAAGCTCGATAGTATCGAGCAGACCATTCAGTTCTGATTCTGCTGCTGCTCCTGCTCTAGCCGCTTGATTTCGTCGCGTAGTTCGGCCGCACGCTCGTAATTCTCTTCCTCGACGGCCTCCTCCAGCTTCTTCTGCATCTGTTCGAGCTGAGTGCCGCCCTCCTCTTCTTCCCCCTCGGATGTTTCCTCGGCCTGCTGGGCGAGGGAGGAGATGTCGGACTCGTCTTCGGCGACGATGCCCGCCTCATCCAGGACTACGGGCGCGACGTAGATGGGGGCGTCCACCCGGACGGCAAGGGCCACGGCATCACTGGGCCGGGAGTCGAGCTGGTGCTCTTCTCCGTTGTGGCGATAGCGCACCTTGGCGAAGAACGTGCCCTCTCGAAGCTCGTCGATGATCACCTCAGTGACCTCGACATCCACCGCCTCAAACGTGTCTCGCAGCAGGTCATGCGTCATCGGGCGCGGGGGCTGAATCTTCTCCAGCTCCAGCGCGATCGCCTGGGCTTCGAACGCCCCGATAATGATCGGCAGGCGGCGATTTCCTTCGACTTCGCCCAGCACGAGGGCGTACGCTCCTCCGCTGGATGGGCTCGTGGAAAGACCAATGATGTCTACCCGAGTAAAGTCCATCGCAATCTCAGTGGTTCAAGAAAAGCATCCGACCCGTGAACAGAGAGCAGCAACGCCTCATCACTTCGGCTGTTCAGAAGGGAGAGTTTCTCCTCTACGCCGCGGGATCTGGGGGTAATTCGTGAAGCGACTTTTCCAACGCAGCCAGGAATGCGTTGTTCTCTGTCTCGGTCCCCGCGCTGACGCGCAAATAGCCCTCCAGCTCCGGGTACCCCCCCATGTTGCGGACGAGGACGCCACGGTCGGCCAGGCGGTCCTGGAGCGCGTCGGCCGGGACTGGGGTCGTGAAGATCACAAAGTTTGCCTGGGACGGCACCACCTCGACCCCGTCCATGGCCTGGAGTGCCTCAGTGATCGTCTCGATCGACGCCTGCATCCGGCGGACGCGCTCCTCGACGCGGTCGATTCGCCGGAGCACGGCGAGGGCCGTTTGCTCCGCGAAGCGGTCCACCATGAACGGAAGGCGGGCCTTCATGAGCTCGCGGACAACCTCTGGGTGGGCGATGAGGTAACCGAGCCGCACGCCCGCCAGGCCGAAGCCCTTCGACAGGGTACGGAGAATGAGAACGTTCGGGTGCCGGTCGAGCAGCTCGATGGCGGTGCCCTCCGGATTGAACTCGACGTAGGCCTCGTCGACCACCACGAGGCCCGAACTCGCCGTCACCACCCGCTCGATCTCGTCGAGCGTCATGGCGAGGCCGGTCGGGTTGTTGGGCGTAGTCAGGACCGTGAGGACGGCCTCGGTCTCCGCTGCGGCCGCCGCAAGCGCCTCGGCGTCGAACCGGAAGTTGTCGCGGGGCGGTACGGTTGTCAAGTCGGTCTCCTGAAGGCGCATCACTTTCTCGTAGAGCGAAAACATCGGCCGGGGCAGGACCACGGGATCGCCCGGATCGAGGAAGGCGAGGCCGAAGGTGTACGTAATCTCGTTGGATCCGTTGCCCACGAGGATGCACTCCGGGTCGACACCGTCGTACTCGGCGAGTGCGTGGCGCAACTCTTCAGGCTGCTCGGTCGGATACCGGTTCATCTCGACCTGCGCATACGCGCTGAGGAGCTCCTCCTTCATCTCCTCGGACAGGTCGAACGGGCTCTCGTTCTGGTTGAGCTTTACGTCGATGCCACTCGGCATGTCGACGGTGTACTCGCTCCGCTCCCGCACGGCAGGCCGGATGTGCTGGAGCACGTCGTCGATCGGGGTCGGAGCAGTGTCGACAGCCATGGGCCTGAGCGATTGTCCCACGAAGAATGCGGAGTATGGGAGATGAAAAGATACCGTCGCGGCACCACAATGTCCCCGACATTACGATTTTTTCGAACCTGCGTGGCGCTTCGTTTTGTGGTCAAGGCGTGCGCGGATGGCCTCGGCGTGGGCGTGCAACCCCTCCGCCTCGGCGAGCGTCGTGATTTTCGATCCCGTCTTGCGCAGCCGGTCCTCGGTGTAGGAGAGAACCGACTGGGTGCGCACGAAGTCGTCCACCCCGAGCGCAGAGGCGTGGCGGGCCGTACCGCCGGTGGGCAGCACGTGGTTGGGGCCGGCAAAATAGTCGCCCACCGGCTCCGACGAGTGCTCGCCCAGGAAGATGGCGCCTGCGTGGCGGACGCGCGTCATGGTCTGCCACGGGTCGCGTGTGTGGATCTCCAGGTGCTCCACGGCGAGCTCGTTCATCAGGTCCACCGCCGCGTTCATCGTGTCGGGGACGATACACGCACCGTAGTCGGTCAGGGCCTGCTCGATGACATCAGCCCGCGGGAGCTCGGGCACCATCTGCTCGACATGGGCCTGCACGGACTCAGCCAGCGGGCGGTGAGGCGTAATGAGGATCGCGGAGGCGCGCTCGTCGTGCTCGGCCTGCGAGAGGAGGTCGGCGGCCACATATTCGGGATTGGCCGTAGCGTCGGCCAGGACGCCGATCTCGCTGGGCCCGGCCACTGAGTCGATGCCCACGCGGCCGAATACTTTTTTCTTCGCCGCGGCCACGTACGCGTTGCCCGGCCCCACGATCGTGTCGACCGCCGGCACCGTGTCGGTGCCGTACGCGAGCGCTCCCACGGCCTGCGCGCCTCCGACGGCGTAGATGTGCTCCAGCCCAAGGACGGCGGCGGTGGCGAGCACAAGCGGATGGGGCCGCCCGTCCTCCTGCGGGGGCGAGACGAGGTGAATCTCCTCGACGCCCGCCACCTGCGCGGGGATCGCGTTCATGAGCAGGCTGGACGGGTAGAAGGCCGTGCCGCCCGGCACGTAGAGGCCGGCCCGCTCCATCGGCACCACGCGCTGTCCCAGCACCACGCCGTCCCCGTCCTCCGTGAACCACGACTCGCGCACCTGCTTCTGGTGGAACCGGCGGATGTTGGCCGCGGCGTCTTTGATCGCGTCCCGGAGGTCGTCGTCGAGTGCGTGGGGCGCCCCGTCGAGCGCGTCCGTCGGCACCTTCACTGGATCGGGCCGCACGCCGTCGAACCTCTCCGTCAGATCGAGCAGTGCCGCGTCCCCCTCTACACGGATCCGCTGCAGGATGTCGTCGACCGTGGCGTCGACCTCGTCGCTGAAGGTACCCCCGCGGCTCATGATGGCGTCGAGGCGGGCCGTGTCGTCGGGGGTAATGACGGGAATCATCGCGTGCGGACATCTGAACGAGCCGGAGACCTCGAAGTGAACAGGTACATCTATTTTCGAGCCGGGGGAATGTTTTCGGGGAGGAGGTTGGAAGGTTGGAATATCCCCGGCCCAAGGGTAGAGGATGCTAGAGGTCAGAAGGGAAAAGCTGAAAATCGAGACAGCCACGGATGCCCAGCTATGGTCTGCGTTGTCCTCTACCTACCCCTCCGCCACCCGCACAATCCCCTGCACGAGCTCCATCAAGTCCTCGCGCATGCGTTCGCTCACGTCGAGCACCTCGTCGTGGTCGAGCGCGCCGGACGCCAGCCCCGCCGCCGGATTGGTGATCGTGGACAGGCCGAGCACCGTCATTCCCAGCCGGTGCGCCTGCAGAACTTCCGGCACCGTGCTCATCCCCACCGCGTCGGCCCCCAAGCGGTCCAGGGCCCGGATCTCCGCCTTCGTCTCGTAGCTGGGCCCCAGCGTCCAGGCGTAGGTTCCGCGTCGCGCGTCGAGTCCCAGGTCGAGCGCCACCTGCTCGGCCCGGGTGGTCCACGCCGGGTCGTAGAACGGGCCGCGCGCCCCGTCGCCGCCTGCCAGCCGCCGGGCCGGCATGGCCCCCGATCCCACCCCCGGACTGGCAAAGGCCATGTTCAGGTGGCCCGTGATGAACATGAGCGTGCCCGGATCGAAGGTGCGGTCGATCCCGCCAGCCGAGTTGGTGACGAGCATCCGGTCGGCCCCCAGCGCGTGCACGAGCCGCACCGGCATCGCGACCTGCTGCACGGGATAGCCCTCGTAGAGATGTACCCGCCCCTGCACGAAGACCACCCGGGTGTCCTCCAGCACACCGAAGACGAGCCGTCCGTGATGGCCCTCCACGGTCGATTCCGGGTAGTCCGGAATGTCGGCGGCCGGAACGACTGTTGTGTCACGCGCGACATCGGCCAGTTGCCCCAGCCCGGAGCCTAAGATGAGGGCCATGTCGGGCGTCCACCCAATGTGCTGCCGCACCGCCGCCCCTGCGACATCGAGGTCTTCCTCGTCGTACACGGTCGGGTCGGAGCGTGCGGGTACAGTCGTTGGATCGGTCATGGGATGATGGAAGCGAATTGGGCTGCGGGAGCGCGTGGACGATGCCCGTGAAGACGATCCCTCGATCCTCAGGGACGCCTGCGTCGCGCGCCATCGGTGATGAACGGATGTCGGACGCTCCACCCGGAAACAGGGCAGTGGGCCCGGCGGTCACGGGCCGCCCCCGCCCTGCTCCAGTTCGTCGAGGATGGGGTAGATCGTGTCGGACGTGAAACCGCGACGCCGGAGATAGCGATACATTTTCTGCTTGCGGCGGCGGGGATCGTCTTCTCCGGCCACGCGGGGCCATCGCTTCTTGGCGTGCGTCCAGGCCGCCGCCGTCGCGTCTTTTTCGGCGAAGAGCTCCTCGACCGCTGTCTCGGCGAGGTGCCGATCCACCCCTCGTTTTGTCAGTTCCCGCCGGATCCGGATCGGTCCATACTTTTTGCTCGAGAAGCGGTTGCGCGCGTAGTCGTGGGCGTAGGCCTCGTCGTCGAGATAGTCGAGCTCGTACAGGCGCGCAATGACGTCGTCGATCACGAAAGACGGAACGTCCCGCTGACGGAGCTTCTGGCGCACCTCCTGCTCTGTGCGCGGCTTGTGCGCGAGGTAGTCGAGGGCCTTCTGCTTGGCACGCACGTACTGGTCGTCTGCCTCAATGTCCCGCTGCTCGTCTGGGGTAAGGGTTCGGCCCACTCGCAGGTCGTGCTTCACCACGAGGTCCTCGTGGATCCCAAATGCAAACTCGCCGTCGAGGAAGACGGAGATCCGGTTGTCATTGTGAACCTGGGACTCAAGGCTCGTGATGGTTCCCGTGGCCGCGTCCTCTTGCATTTGCATCTGTGGGCCTACGTGGCGGACATCGAGCCTGGTTTTTACGCCCCGTCCGTCTCCTGGATTCTTTGGGTTCGGACCGCCAGCGCAGTCTATGGGGAGCGACACCGCTCGGCCCCAGGCGCAACGGGACGCTGCACGGAATCGATCGCCACCGCTGTGGCCACGCCAAGCCCTCCCTGAACGTTTGAGACGGGTTCGCGGCGCTCCGGATCGTCGCGGCTCCGGGCGAATTCGGCGAAGGCAGTGTCCCCTCGCGTGAGGGTGGCGGTAAGCGTGTGACGGGGGAAGGCCGACGTGCTGTCCTCCACAGGCACCGCGTACACCCCCTCCCACCGCCGCGTTCCGTTGCGGACGCGAAATCGGTCCTCGCGCCGCACCTCGACGGGCTCCAGAAAGACGTTCACGACGCGAGACGAGGACTCGGTGGTATCGGGACTGAGTTGGGGCCGCACCCAGTGGGTCGTGTCCTCTCCCAGGACGAGCCGGTCTGAGGGCCAGCGCAGCGATACGTTGACCGGGTAGATATATCCCTGCTTGGCGGGGATGCTGAGCGAATCACGGCGCAGGGAGTCGAGGAGGACGGCCCGAACAGGGTCCGGAGCCACCTCGATGCACGCCTCACTCAGCTCAATGGGGGGAGGAGTTACACCGTGGGCCCGCGCTTCTTCCCCCTGCCACCGCGCACGGAGCCGCCACGAAACGCGAGGGGGCACCGCCCCCCCCTCCTTCGACACCGGCTCGTACCGTCCGGGACGCTGTCCGTCTTCCTCATACGATATTGTTTTGCCGTCGAGGACGAGTTCAACCGTCGCCCCGACCGCTGCGTGGGCTCGGCGATTGCCGGGCTGCCTCAGGGGGCGGATCTGCCGTAGCGTAATCGTCGGCAGGGGACGACCTGTTTCCACGAAGGCCTCCACCACCAGCGACTGTCGCTTGGCGGGACTGACGAGGTCGCACCCCCATGGCGCTAGAAATAGCCCCGTCGCGAGAAGGGCCCCACCGATGGCCCGAAGAATGTGATGGCTCGCGCAGTCTTGCATCGGGTTCGGATGCGTCGCGGATGAGGCAAATACGGCGTTTGAAGTCGAGAGGCAGTCTGCACAGGGTTACGGACACGTGCGGTCCGCCCATCGCACCTCCTGATGGGGACAGTCCTTACAGTTCCATCTTTAGCTCTAGCAGTGGGAGAATCGGAAATCCACGCTGGCGGTCCACGTTCACCCCGGTGCTCGTAGGGCGGTACGTCTGGCTCAGCACATTGTCCTGATTCAGGGCGTTGAACACGTCCACCGTGGCCGTCCAGTTGGCGGAGAGCAGTTGGAATTTGTAGCCAACACTGAGGTCGACGCGGAAGTAGGGAGGCAGCCGGCCGTTGTTGATCTGAGGCCGATAGAGGTACGTCATCGGGTCTTCCTCCACGGGGTCGCCCAGGCGGTACCGGGCCACCGGCACCGTGGTCGGATACCCGCTGCGCAGCTCCGTGGCCGCCGATACGTTCCAGTTCCTTCCTTGCCAACTGAGGGTGCCGCGCACGGATAGCGGCACATCCAGATCGGAGGGTCGCCAGCGGAACCCCGAGCGGGAGGGTGCACGCACGAACGTCCGCCCAACGCTCGCCCCGAGGCGCGCGTCCCACCTTCCCCGTTCGAAGCGCGTGCTCAACTCAAGGCCGAAGGCGCGCTTGCCGCCTTCCGTGTACTGCCCGAGCAGCGCTCCTACCTCGATCCCTGGTCCTTCGATGCCGTCCTTTTCCTGGAACGCGTCGGTGGGCACAAGGAAGCGGCGTACCCCTCGGGCGTATGCATTGAGCTCGACGGTCCATCCCGGACGCAACCGGGCCTGCGCCCCGAGTCCGAGGTGCCCACCTGTCGCCGGCTGCACGCGCTCACTAGACGGGATCCACCGACTCGACACGAGGTCGTAGGCCAGCGAGTATCGATCGCGGAGACGCTGCAGGTACTGCACGTGAACGCCGGCGCTGCCCCGAAGGATGAGTTGGGGATGTACGATGTACTGCGCACTCAGCTGAGGAGCGGCGCGCACGTGATTTCCCCCGCTGAAGTAGCTGGTACGTACGCCTGTCCTCAGTGTCCACTGGGGCGTAGGGGTCCACGTATCCTGCAGGTATCCGACCACCTTGGCCGCCCCCACCCGACTTTCCTGATACCGGCGAGTGAGCGCTCCGCTCGACCGTTGCAGTTCACTGTCGAGCATGCTTTCGAACTGAAGGGTGGACACCTCCAGTCCCCCCTCCAACTCATGGCTCACTGAATGATGGTAGTCGACATCCACCTTGAGCCCGGTGTCGTGGAGCCGGACGCGGTAGTCGGACGACAGGGAGGCCGTCGTCGTCGGCTGTACAAACGAGGCCTCCTGTGCCCGGTATCCCGAGTAGTAGGCCGTGGTTTTGACGAAGATGTCGCTCCCGGCCAGGTACCGATGCTGAGCGCTAAGCACCCGATTGTCCCAGTTCTGGGACACCTCAAACAAAAGGTCGGCCGGACGGAGCCACGAGGAGAAGTCCAGCGAGAGATCGAAAGGGAGGCGGAGATCAAGGTCGTCCCGGCCGTGGTAGTAGCTAAGGGAGAGACGGTGGCCTTCACTGAACTGGTGCGTGAGCTTTGCGCTCGTGTCGAAGAAATAGTACCCCGTGCGCAGGGTATCCTGCCGGCCACCGGGCCCAGTCACAGTGTGGCGGCGCCCAATGATTTTGTCCAGATAGGAGCGCCGTCCGGATAGCATGAACGATGTCGACGAGGTCAGGGGCGTTTCGATCCGGAACCGTCCGCTAAGCACACTGAGGGCCGCAACGGCCTTGGGCGTGCGGCGCTCCCCGTTCTTCATGTGCGCGTCGAGCACGGCCGAGAGGCGCCCTCCGTGCTCCACCGGAAAGCTTCCACGGTAGAGCTTTGTCGAGCGGAGCGTCCCGGTCTGGAACGTCGAGATCAGACTGAAGGCGTGCCACGGATGGTAGACCGGCGCCCCGTCGAGAAGGTAGAGGTTCTGGTCGGGATCGCCTCCTCGAATGCTGAGTCCTCCGCTGATGACCCCAGACTTTCGAATTCCGGGCTTCCACTGCAGGGCTCGAAACAGGTCCTGCTCCCCGAGGGACGGGAGCTGGCTAATCCGGTCCAGAGCGACCGACATTGTTCCCGGAAACCGCGCGTCCTCGTCCGTACTGGTCGACCCTGCCTCCACGACGATCTCTTCCGACTCGACGGTGGATCTCCCCAGCGAGAGGCGTGCCGGGTCTCCCCCAACCGTGAGCATTGTATCCACGGACTGGTACCCGACGTACGAGACCCGAACCTCGTAGGTCTTGGGGGGGAGATCGGGGAGAACGAAGTAGCCGTCCTGGTTCGTAGTGGTTCCAACCCCCAGCTTCGTAAGATACACATTGGCACCGGGCAGCCGCCCCCCAGTCTCCGTGTCTAGCACGTACCCGGTGAGCGATGCGCGGGGCTCTTTGCGGCCTTTCTGCCCCGAAGATCCTGGGACGAGCACATACTGGCCGCGGCGTACCTGCGTGGCCTGCACGCCCGTGCCCTCGAGCACACAGTCGAGCGCAGCCTCCCGGTCGGCCCCCTCGTAGGTACACGTGGCCGTCCGGCCCTCTACGAGACGATTGGCGTAGACGAGGTCCAGGTCGGCCTGTGCGCGGACCTCTGCCAGAGCGGTCTCAAGGGGAACGTCTGTCACCCGAAGTTCGATGGGGGCTTGCGCGTGCGCCCCAGTCTTTGCAATCCCCACCGCGGCAAGTCCAATGAGGAGCCCAAGCAAAAAGCGCGGCACGAATCTTCGCTGTTGGCGACCAAAGCACTCGTCTACGGGTACCCTACTCCCAGCCCGCGCCTTCGTTCAGCCGGAAGAAAAAGTTCAGAACGTGCGTGCTCGATAAGAAGCCACAGGTGCCGTGCAGGCATCATTTTTGGCGCATCTTCCAGCGACTCGCCTCGCGCCGGCGGAAAATCACCACTCAGGACCGCCCGCATTAGCAGATCGTGACCAGTCGGGAGCCTACAACACCGACCAGCACGCATCAGCAGGCCTGCCCTGGGCTCGATTCAGCCCGCCCGAGCGAGAACCGGTGAGGGAGAGTTGATCGACCGTCGAAACCAGTGGCGGGCCTACGAGCCGGAGTTGGGGGTTGGCCACACTGCCGGTCGGGCCGTCGGGGTCGTGACCAGGGGCTACGACGAGGGTTCGAGCCGATAGGTGTCCCCCTTCGTCTGCAGATTGGCCCCAAGCGTGCGGGCGAGGGCCGTGAGGACCTCGGAGACGGGCTGCTCACGTTCGAAGGTCCCCGTTACGGGTTCATCTGCCAGCGCCGGAGCGACGGAAATCGACACGTCGTAGTGCCGGCTCAGTCTTTGGGCGATGGTTTTGACCGGCATGGATCGGAAGACGAAGAGCCCGGTCCAGTCCAGTGTGGCGGTCAAATCGACAGGCTCTGGGGATAACGGTGGCCGTCCGCGCGGCACTTGGCTGCGCTCCCCAGGTGCCAGCACGACGGCATCTTTTCCGGTCTCACTGGCGGATCCGACCTGGACAGCCCCTTCCACGAGGACCACACGAGTGGTGTCGGGCTCGGCTGTCACGCCAAACTGCGTGCCGAGAACCGTGGCCGTGGCTGTTGGGGTATTCACGATGAAAGAGGCGCTGTCGCGGGGCGTCACGTCGAAGTAAGCCCGGCCCCGTTTGAGGGTTACGCGACGGGGACCGTTCGTGCGTTCCTCGGAGGGGTACAGCAGTGTAGCCGCCCCCGAAAGGCGTGCGGTTGATCCGTCCTCGAACGTGACGACACGCTGCTCACCGGCCGCCACCGTTACCTTCGTCCGAGACGACTCGCCGGGGCCGTAGAAGATCGCCAGGACCGCAGCCCCAATGAGGAGGGCCGCAGCGGTGAGCCGCCCGGCCCAGCGGCGCAGGGTTCTGTTCTCCTGCGACCGGGACGGCCGTCGCGGGGCCCGTTCCTTCCGCTCGGCGGTGGGAGGCTGTCGCTCCGCAGCGGTCGTTCGCTCGACGGCATCATCCCAGTGCTGGTCCCAGACCGTCTCGAAGTCGGCCCGTTCATCCTGGATGCGTTCGATGACCTGAGCGAGGGCCGGAATGGCCTCTACTGCATTCGCAATGTCGTCGCGCGCCGCGTCGAGGGCCTCCTTCTCGTCGGCCGTGAGGGCGTTGTCGTATCCCTCCTGCTCAAGTGCGTAGAGGACGAGGAGCTGACGGTCGGGGAGGTGCTCCTGAAGCCGATGCCGGATCCGACGTCGAGCCCGCGTCCACCGGGCCCATCCCTCAGCCAGCTCTGGGTTGCTTTCGAGCCGCTCCCGCAGCTCCGCTTCCTGATCCGGGGAGAGATTCTCCTCAAGGAGGAGATTGAATATATCGTCCATGACCCTGCAAAGTCGTGCGTGTCGGCGACGAGGATCGACTCCGAGGCCGTTCGTATCAAGACGGCATTGATCGTGGTCGGGTGATACACGGGATGAGCCGCCGTCTCAGCGGAGAAAGTAACACTGGGGGTTCGTTCGGGCTCACCCGAAGAACCAGACGAGAATCAACAGGGCACTCAGCGCCTCCTTCATGGTTTCGAACGCGCGCTTTACCTGCATCTTTACGGCCGCCTCCGTGGTGTCGAGCATCTGCGCGATCTCGCGGTAGAGATACCCGTACTCTCGAAGCTCCATGATCCGCCGCGCCTTGGGGGTGAGAGCGTCCAGTGCCTTCTCCACGTCCACCTGGGCACTCCGGTCCTCCGGCTCCGTGGTTCTGCCCGGAGGAAGCTCAGGGTCACGCAGGCTCTCTTTCATGTCGTAGCGTCCCCGGTAGTAGTCCTGCAATTCGAACAGGGCCGCCTTCATGGCGAAGGACTTCAGACTGCCCGGCTTCTCAAGGTCATCGAAACTCTCGTGGACGCGGACGAGCGTGTTCTGCACGAGATCGTCTACGTCCGTCTCGGCCCCGATGCGCTTGATGAAGTACCCCCGCAGCACAGGCTCCAGACGACGAAGCAGGTCGTTTCGAACTTGATCGTCTCCGTCCTGCGCCTGGCGGACGCGGTTTGGATCAAAGGCAGGCTCAGGCATGGAAGTCAACCACCGTTTCGGCGAACGTGCGACAATGTGGAGCCGGGACCGTTCCTGTCTCGTCGACGTGATTGCGCGGGTCGGCTGTGAACCGATGCTCCTCTGTTCCGTACGAAAGAAAGTGTTGGGTCGTTACACGGAGCCCTGCCGGAAGGAGCCATGACGCACGGACATCCCTCACCTGTCGCGAGTGCACCCGGCCTCCCCGGTCTCCGTCACAGTCCCGCTCGCAACGGTCCCGGAATAGCGGAGCGCCCTTCGCTGTTCCGGGCCCTCTTGACCGCGAAATAAGCTCTCCCATCAATTCTCTGTACGGCCATGAGTTTGTACGATTTGCACGACGCGAAACTGAACGGAATGGAAGGGGAAGGGTTCGCCTACTCCGAGAAAACAGTCTACGGCAAGGCATACAAGGGGGTCTTCTTTGGCGAGGACGGCGAGGAGATCGAAAGCCTCGTCGACGAGGACGAAGATGCGACGTTCGAGGGCATCCTGTACGATCGAAGCCGGGAGCGCGAGAAGAGCTTCTCGGTGGACGTGACCGATATGGTGAGCACGCCCTCAGGCGAGCGGGCCGACTTTGTGGCCACGGAGAAGCCGTAGCCTCCTTCTTGTTCCCCCTGCGCGTCGCGTCCGTCGACGTGCCCCCCGATGATTCGGCGTGATCGAAGCTGTGTCGCTCAGTCCCGCCGACCTGTTTGCTCCGTCCTCAGGGCTCACAGATAATTCTCTCACGCGGCACGACTTGGGCCGAACCGTGGGCGGAATCCGTACCGCACGCTTTGGTCAGTTGTCGGCTCCGTGCCGGAAGTCGTACATGAGGCCAATCTCAGGAGTCTGCTGTACTACGTCGAATCCGCCGTAGAGGAGGAATTTTCCGAAGTTGCCCACGATTCCTGCCGAGAAGGTCGGCTCTACGTCGTTGCCGTTGTCCGGATTGATCTGTACCCCGAGCCCCACTGCGGGCTGGACGCGAGACGTGAAGACGTCGTAGAACCCAAGGGCCCCGAGACTGAGCTTCTGGTTGGACCTGTTCTCGATAACGGCTGCATTAACAGCCGCCTGCACCTGCACCCCTCCTTTCGGGCGCGTGTAGCCCGACGCGAGTCCGATGGGCGTGTCGCCCCGGCCGTAGAGCCCGACGGTGCCCCCGGCGAACGCGATGAGGCCGACGGCCGCGGCGGCGGCGAGGGCGGGCGTGCGGAGATCTGTTTCGTCGTCTTCGTCCTCGTCGTCCCCTTCCTCCGACGATTCATCCCCGCCGTCGGCGCGCCCTCTCTCGCCCCTGTCCTCGTTCTCGCCCGAGGCGTCCCCCCGGTCGGCACCGCGGGAACGGTCCGTTCCCTCCTCGGGAGTGCGGCCGACCGTTTCTCCGCGGGGACGCTCTGTTCTCGACTCATCGCCGCCCTCCGCCTCGTCGCCGACGTAGTACGGATTGGGGGCCACTCGCCAGCCGATACGGATGCGAGTGTCGGGGGCGTAGATGCTGGGCTCGCGGGACGATTCTTCCCGGCGCCGGCGAGCATCCGGGGACTGTTCCTCGCGTCGCTCCGCCCCAGCGGCCGAGAAGCCCATCCGCTCGACGACGAGCGGGTTGAGCGAGATGCCTTCCGACAGGAGTCGACGGGCCCGGTCGGCCGAGGTGTTGAGGAAAACGCGGTCGTGGGACACGGTCACGTTGAAGGCAAAGCGGTCCGGTGCCGCCCGGAGCGCCATGCTGTCCACCCCGATGATCATCTCGGTCTTCTTCTCTCCGTCGACCCGCACGTCGGCCCGAAACTCGACGTTTGTCATGCGGATGTCGCGCGGCCTCTCGCGCCACGGGACCACCTCTCCTTCGTACAGCACCCGCTCGGCGGGCCGCCAGCTGAGCACGAACGACCATCGCGACGTAGAGTCGGTGACGGCATAGCGGTAGTCGAGGGCCAGCGAGTCGATGCGCGGCAGCAGGTACGGGGCCTTCGCCCCCATGTCGTCGAGCAGTTTGGGCAGGGAGCGGGGCCACCCTTCGAGCGTGGACGTGCCCTCTCGCTCACTGGGGGGCGCCTGCGCGTGTCCTGTGGCGGAGATGCCAAACAGCAGCACGCCAAGGAGTAGGAAAAGACGGGAGCCAGACATCAGGGGGCCTCACAGATGTAATTCAGTGCAGAAAATTTGCCCGGGAGACAGGGGGTTGAGGCCGCAGTGAGCCCCGAAATCGTCACAGGATTGATTCGCTCGCAGCGACTGGCCCTCAACGGAAGCGGCTACGTGTGCGATCGGATTTCGCTCAGGAAGATCTCCCCATAGCGGTTCAGCTTTACGTCTCCCACACCGTGAAGCTCTCGGAAGGCGCTCCGGGTTTGCGGCCGGTGCTCCACCATGGCCCGCAGCGTTTTGTCGGTGAACACGACGTACGGCGGCACCTCCTGGTCCCTAGCGAGCTGTGTGCGCCGTTCGCGGAGGGCCTCAAACAGCGCCCGATCGGGCCCCTGCTCGGGAAGGGCGTCCCGGTCGGTCGTCTTCGCTGAGTCGGACGACCGCGGCCCGGTCTCCGCCCGGCCCTCGTCCCGAAACTCGACCGTTTCGCGCCCGCGGAGGACGGGACGACACGCCTCCGTGAGGGTCAGGCTTCCGTAGCCGGTCACGTCGACCCGCACCATGCCTTTCGCGACGAGCTGCCGGATGATCGTGCGCCACTCTGTCTGGGATCGATCAGCCCCGACGCCGAAGGTGGAGAGGGCATCGTGCCCGTGACGTTGAACCTTGTCGGTCTTGCGGCCCCGGAGCACGTCGGTAATGTGGCTGCTGCCAAAGCGCTGGTCGGTGCGAACGATGCAGGAGAGGGCTTTCTGCGCCGCCACGGTGCCATCCCACGTGTCGGGGGGCTGCAGGCAGTTGTCGCAGTTGCCGCAGGCGTCCCCGTCCATGGTTTCGCCGAAGTAGTTCAGGAGCACCTTGCGGCGGCAGTCCACCGTCTCGCAGTAGCCACGCAGGGCGTTCAGCTTGTGGCGCTGCGTCCAGCGGTGGTCCTCGTTCTCGGCGGAGTCGTCGATGAGGCGGCGCATGCGGGCCACGTCGGCGGCCCGGTAGGCCATCCAGGCGGTGGCCGGGCGCCCATCGCGGCCGGCGCGGCCGGTTTCCTGATGGTAGGCCTCTAGCGTCTTCGGTACGTCGAGGTGCGCTACGAAGCGCACGTCGGGCTTGTCGATGCCCATCCCGAACGCGACGGTGGCGACCACGACGAGGCCGTCCTCACGCTGAAATCGCGCCTGATGCTCGTCGCGGGTAGCGTCGTCGAGACCCGCATGGTAGGGGAGGGCTCGGTGCCCGTGGTCGTTGAGCCACGTCGCGGTCTTCTCCACATCCGCTCGCGTGAGGCAGTACACGATGCCGCTCTCGCCGGGGTGCTCCCGGTCGATGAAGCGGCCGAGCTGAGGGCGCGGGGCGTCGGCTTTCGGCGTCACGACGTACCGAATGTTGGGGCGGTCGAAGCCGGCAATCACCCGCGCCTCATCCGCCATGCCTAGGCGGTCGAGGACGGCTCGCTGCGTGGGGGGATCGGCCGTGGCGGTAACCGCCACACACGGCACCGACGCGAAGGCCTGTCGCCACTCCGCGAGCTCCAGGTACTCAGGCCGAAAATCGTGTCCCCATCGCGAGATGCAGTGCGCCTCGTCGATGGCAAGGAGGGCCGGATTTGCTCGTTCGAGAAGATCGACGAACGACGACCGCGTGGCCCGCTCGGGAGCGACGTAGCAGAGATCGAGCTCGCCGCGGGCCATCTTCTCCCGCACGGTCCGGCGCTGGTCGCGCCCGAGGCTCGAGTTGAGCATGGCCGCCTGCACGCCGCGCTGGCGGAGGGCATCGACCTGATCCCGCATCAGTGAGATGAGGGGGGACACGACGATTCCGCACCCGGGCCGCACGAGAGCAGGGAGTTGGTAGCAGACGGACTTCCCCCCGCCGGTGGGCATGACGAGGAAGGCATCCCGCCCCTGCACCACCCGCTGAACGACAGATTCCTGGTACGGCCGAAATGCCTCGAACCCGAAGACGGACTGCAGGACATGGGTCGGGTTGGCACCGGTGACGTCCATCGGAGCAAGCGAACTGAGTGCTGTCTGGATGAGGACCTGTCGTGTACACTGAGATTCGGGAGGATCGATTCAACCGGTCGTCTGGGCCCGACTCCGCCACAAAAACCGGGAGCGATCCTCCAGGGACAAACCGGAGGATCGCCCTCCAGCGGAAGTGGCGCAGGTCCCGCTCTCGGCTGCGGCTGTGGTTGATTCTGCCTCCCGACGGTCCGATCTTTTCGGCGAAGCCTTTTCTCTTCGATCCACGCCGTCAACCCCGCTCCTGATCGGAACAGCCGACCGACGCTGCCCCCTTCCCGCACACGCTCTCACTCGGGCCCACCCGTCATGTCTGAGCACATTTCCGACGCGCAGGGACGAGGCATGGACGATCCTAGCTTCGACCCGCGCGACATCATTACGCCCCATGCCTTCGAGGTGGACGAGTCTCTTTTGAACATCCCATTGGCGGCCCCGTGGCGACGACTCGTGGCGCTACTGCTCGATTTGGCCATCGCGGGCCTCATCGCCAACGTCGCCGGAGGGCTTGTGGGAATCGCGGTGGCCTACATCTTCTACCGCGTTGCCACCCGTACCGAGCTCGACACCCGGTGGAAACGATGGGGCCGCGGGGTTCTCGTGGCAGTCGGAGCGGCAATTCTCTTCGGCCTCTTTCCTTTGTGCAGAACGTTGAGGAGTGGGGGGTGACCGGTCCCTCTCTCAGTGCTCTCCTTCCGGGCACGAGCCCCGACACGACGGCCGTGGCGGGCCCCTCCGACGGTCCCGACGAGGCGGATTCTGTGGAAGCGCTAGAGGACGTGCCTTCGGGAGCGCCGGAGGACGCTGGGATGCCCACCGACAGTCTTTCCGAGCGTGAAGCCAGGCTTCTGCGACGCTACGTCCAAGCCCGCGTGGCTCGCGACTCCGCAGTCCTCGACACCCTCACTAAGCCGGCTCAGATGATCGTGGCAGGCCCCCGCATCGAGGCGCTCACGGCTCGGTCCGAGGCCTTCGAAGACCGGAACGACGAGCTCGAAGAAAAGGTCGAAGAGCTTCGCGCACAGGTACAATCTCCGAGTCTATGGCGGATGGGCCGGGCCATGATTAATGACCTCGACTTTACCCTCGGATGGGTAGGTCTGTACTTCACGCTGTTTCTGGCCCTCTGGAATGGACGGACGCCGGGGAAGTACCTGCTCGGCATTCGCGTGGTGCGCCTCAACGGCGAGCCACTCAGGCTGTGGTTTGCCTTCGAGCGGTTTGGGGGGTACGCCGCGGGCATCGCCACGGGCCTACTCGGCTTCGCCCAGCTCTACTGGGACCCCAACCGACAGGCCATCCACGATCGCGTCGCCCGCACCGTCGTTATCAGCACTCGTTCTTCTTAGCGCTAGCCTTTCCCGTTCGCTCGCAGCTCCACAGGGCGCACCCTGCAACGCAGTCATGCCCGAAACGCATGCGGCAGCACCCTAAGCGAATCGCTTTCCGCCCAGCACGAATCTCGCGGGACTCCCCCTCAACGCGACGCGGGAATAGTGAGGATCGGTCCTATCCCCAGATTCGGGGCACGTCCATCCGCACGTCGATGAGCAGCACCTCGCTTTCGTCCACGAACGCGAAGTAGAGCTCGGTGGGATCTGTGAAGCCCGCGCCGTCGCCCGTCCGGAGCGTGACGCCGCCTACGGAGACGGTTCCGTCCACGACCTGCACCCACGCGCCCCGGCCCGGCGGCAGGGCATGGGACGGCCGGTCGTCCGGGGCGAAGAGTCCAGCATACACGAAGGCATCCGTGTGGACCGGCATGGTGTCCCCGCGTCCGTCCGGGGAGACGTACGTGTGAAACTGGCCCCGCCGCGCCTCGACGGAGGGCTTTCGCTCGTGGTAGGCAAAGCTCGTGTCGTCCCGGTCCGGGATGAACCACATCTGGTAGTGCGCCTCGGGTTCAGTCCGCGGGTTTGTCTCCTGATGGACCATGCCGCGCCGCCCGGCGCTGATGAGTTGCATCTCGCCGGGGCCGATGTCGGCTTCGTGGCCGTTGCCGTCGCGATGCCGGAGGGTGCCCTCGGTCACGTAGCTCACGATTTCGGCGTGGCGGTGCGGGTGCTCGGAGAACCCTTCGTTCGGGTCGATCCGGCTCTCGATGAGCACCCGGAGCGGCCCGAAGCGCATCCAGTCGGGATCATAGTAGTCGGCGAAGGAGAACGTCATCCGATTGACCGACCAGCCGAGATCCTGCACGCCGCGCTCGTCGCTACGGCGAATGCGGGGCGCGGACTCGGTGGTTTGTGGAGACGAATCAGTCATGGGACCGTGTGGGCGTTTTGGGAGGGGGCGTTGCAGAGCGACGGTTGTGTGTCGGATCGGGAGTGGTTGGCCCCTGCACGACCGGTGGAGAGGAGGGTGGGACGAAAGCGGCAGAGGCCCATCCACCCGAGGAGGAGCAGGCCGAGACTCCCCGCGAGCAGGGCGCCGCCAATGAACGGCGCGGCGCCGCCGGGGCCCACCAGGGCGGGCGCGGTAAGCACGGGCGCGGAGAAGCGGCCCAGGTTGCGGAGCGTACTGAGCCCGCCGAGTGCGCGGCCCCGAACCCGTTCCGGCACCGCCTCCCCCACGCCGTCGGTGAGGGAGGGCACGAGCAGGCCCATGCCGCCGCCCGCCAGGAGCAGGCCGCCGAGCACGACGCCCGCGGACGCCGCCGCCGCAATCACGCCGAACCCCGCGGCGAAGACGGCGAACACGAGCGCCAGGGTGCCCCACGCCCCGAGCCGACCCCGGACCCGCTCGTACGCGAACGAAGCCGTCGCCCCGGTCACCGTCCCCGCCGACAGGATCACGCCGATCCAGAAGCCGGACGTCAGCCCCATCGCCCGCAAGTAGTACGGCAGTTCCACGCGGATGAGGTTGAACACCGCCAGCCCCAGGAACGCGAGGCCGTAGAGAAGCCCGACGCGGCCCCACGGCACGGTGGCAGTGTCGGGCGCAGACTCGGACGCATCGTCGGACGCGGCGTCGGGGTCCGGCTCTGGAAGGCCGTAGAGTGCGGGTCCGGCGAGCACCAGACCAAAGCCATACGCCACAAACGGCGCCCGCCACGACAGGTCTGTGAGGAGGCCGCCCAGGAGGGTGTAGATCATTGCCGCGAGGGCCATCACGGCCGCCTGCCCGCCCAGGATTTTGCTCTGGGCCTCATCGTAGTAGTCCACGATCAGCGTCGTGGTGACGGTACCGAGGCCGCCGGCGGCAAGGCCGAGTGCGGCCCGTGAGACCGTGATGGCCGGGAGGGAGCCGAGCAGGCCGCCCACGCTCCCGCTTCCCCCAAACAGGAGCAGCGATGCGAGCAGCACCGGTCGTCGGCCCGTCCAGTCGATCGCGAGCCCGGCGAGCGGCGCCCCGACGGCGACGAAAAGGGCGGGCGTGGTGAGGGCCCACCGCGCCCACCTCTGTGCGCTCGCCCCGCCCCCGAACGCTGATTTGAGAGTGGGCAGGGCGGGCGATAGCACCGCGCCTGTCATGACCGGAAGTGTGCTGATCGCCAGTAGCACCAAAAGGCGGAGGCGGTGGGTCATATCGACCGTTTGGGACTTTGTCGTTCGCGGCTGCTCTTTGCGTGTGGGAGTTCGGGCGTGTTTGCGTGCAGGCGTTTTCTCCGTCGCCCCCGGATGTCGGGACGGCCTCTCGCAGCACTCTGCGCTGCCGCTACGCCGCCGGAGTTGCTTCTCGCGCCTCGTTCGGGGCTCGTAGTCGGGCGGCCACGCGGGTCACGCGCTCGCCCAGCGACCGGGCCGTCTCGACCT